>CALKYK010000181.1 GCA_938003715.1 uncultured Gammaproteobacteria bacterium | reverse complement strand
TTGCGATTTGCACCTCCGGCGGGAAAAAAGTCTTCTCTTTCTTGTCCATGACGTTGACCACGCACATCATGAAGCGGCGGCCGCGAATGTCGCCGACGATCGGCAGGTCGCGCAGCGATTGCAGCTGCTCCTCGAAATAAGCGCCGACCTCGACGACGTTGTCGAAAAGCTTTTCGCGCTCGAGGATCTCGATGTTCTTCAGCGCCGCTGCGCAGCACACCGGGTGTGCCGAATAGGTGAAGCCTGCCGTGAACCAGCGATCGGCGTTGCCGCCGAGCATATCGTAGATGTCATCGGAGAAGATCATCGCGCCGTGCGGCAGGTATGCGGAGGTCAGGCCTTTTGCGCAGCAGATGATGTCCGGCTGCACGTCGAACATGTCTTTCGACACGAACCAGTGCCCGAGGCGCCCGAAGCCCGTCACGACTTCATCCGCGACGTAGACGATGTCGTACTTTCGGCAGAGTTCCCAGGTGCGCCGGTTGTAGTTTTCCGGCGGCACGATGACACCGCCCGACCCCAGTATCGGCTCGGCGAAAAACGCCGCGACGTTGTCCGCACCGAGCTCCAGGATCTTGTTTTCCATTTCCTCGAGCAGGTAATCGGTGAACTGCGCCTCGTCCATGCCGTCCGGCGCGCGGTACAGGTTCGGGCTGGTCAGGTGATGGATGAAATCGTCGATGTAGTCGAAATCCGGCATGCGGTCGCCGGCCTTGCCGGACAGCGATGCCGTCAGGAACGTCGTGCCGTGGTAGGCGTCGTGCCGCGAAAGGATGTGGCGCTTCTCTTTTTTGCCGCGCGCGCCCTGGTACATCTGGATCAGGCGCACCGCGGTGTCGTTGGCCGTCGACCCGCCGCAGGTGAAAAAGACGTGGTTCAGGTTCCCAGGCGCGAGTTCGGCGAGCTTCGCGGCCAGCCGTGCCGCCGGCTCGTTGGACATGTCGGTGAAGGGATTCGCGTAGGCAAGCTGCGCCGCCTGCCCGGCAATGGCATCGACCATTTCGCGGCGACCGAGGCCGATGTTCGTGCACCACATGCCGCCAACCGCATCGAAGTAGCGCTTGCCGTTCGAGTCCGTCAGCCAGCCACCCTCGCCGTCGCGCATGATCAGCGATCCGTGCTCGTCGTAGCTCTCGAAATGGTGATAGGGATGCGTGTGATGGCGGCGATCCAGCTCCCAGAGCTGGTCGGTCCCGGCCGCCTTGGCCCGCTTGCTGCCCGCTGTCGTCATGCTTCTTATCCGTCGATAGTTACGCGATGGATCATCGCATGATCTTAATCGACCGCGGCCGATTCCCTGAGCAAACCCCATATTACGCAATGCCCGGATGCACGCGCAGGCTGCTTGTCGTCCTGCACGCAGGTGGGAGTGTGAACGCTGTCCGGTCGGTCGCCATGCGGTAGCGCGGTTTTTCTGGCTCCCGCGCGGCGTTATCATCGCCGCTGCACTTTTCGAGGGGGACCCAGATGATCAGCCGACGAGAATTCACCGCCGGCGCCGTTGCCGGCGCCACCCTTACCTCAAGCTTCGGTCTCACCGCAGCAGCGCGCGCGGCACAGACGCCGACGCAGAACGTGCTGGTATTCGACGCGATGGGCGAAGTCCGCGAGGTGTACACGGACTCCCTGTGCCGGGAAATGATCGATTCGGGACTCAATGCGATCACGGTGACGCTGTGCGACCCGAAGTCCTACGAGCAGCAGGCCTACGACTGGGCGATCGACGGCGTGCTCGCCTACGACCAGCTCATCGAAAGCGAGCCCGAATTCTGGACCAAGGCGAATTCCGTTGCGGACATCGACCGCGCCCGGGAAGAAGGCCGTATCGCGATTTTCTACCTGTTCCAGAATTCCACGCAGTTCGGCCGCGATCTGGACAACGTCGATATCTTCTACGGCCTCGGCGTTCGCTCGAGCCAGATCACCTACAACCACCAGAACTGGGCCGGCGCGGGCTGCAACGAATTGAACGACTCGGGTCTGACGGTGTTCGGGCACGAGCTGGTCGAAAAGATGAACGAGCGGCGCATGCTGATCGACCTGTCGCATGCCGGCATGAAGACGATGGCGGATACGATTGCGGCGTCGAAAGTACCGGTGATCGTGTCACATTCCTGCTGCAAGGCGCTTTTCGATCACAACCGCAACACGACCGACGAGAACATTCGTGCAATCGCGGAAAACGGCGGCCTGTTCGGCGTAACGCAGATGCGGCCTTTCATGACCCACCAGATCGACAATGCCGTGCACTTCTATTACCAGCACATCGAGCACGCCGTCAACGTGGCCGGTATTGATCACGTGTGCATCGGCTCGGACCGCGACCACCGTCGCCTGACGCTGACCGAGGAATCTCTTGCCGAACTGAAGGCCGAGGAAGGGCAGAACTTCAAGCGCGAGGAATGGCCCCTCTATTTCGAGGAACTGAACAGCCGCGCCGCATGGAAACGATCTGGGACGGGCTGTCCAGACGGGGTATGGGCGAGGACAACCTGGAAAAACTGTTCGGCCTCAACCTGTACCGGCTGTACAGTGAGGTCATCGGCTGACTACATCAGCGCTGCGCTGGCGACGGCAGTAACGAACACCGCCGCGAGCGCAATGCTGAACGGGCCGAGCACCCGGCGCATGGCGCGTTTTTCGACAATGTCTTCGCGTTGATTCATGAGCTTGCTCCCGTTTTCAAGTGTGGTCAGCCTACCGTATCGAGGCCGCAACAGGTTTTCGCCATGCAACAGCTTGTATCAGGATGTATCGGCGGCATCGGCATATTGGTCTATATTGCTGCCATTGACCGCCCGGTAGTCGATCCATGTGCAAACGACACGTTTTAGTTGCCCAGTCTGCCGTTTTGCTGATTATTGCCGGCTGCGCAACCATGCCGCCGGCCGCGCATGTCGAGTTGCGCCACGCACCGGATCAACAGGCCGTTGACGGCATCGATCCCGGCGAGGCGGCGTTGTCGAAAAAGAAGGCAGCCGTGGTGCTGCGGCTGTGGCCAGCCAACCTCGAAGATGGCCTGGTGGATGCAAGCATCATCGTCGCCAACACCGGCTGGGATCGGCTTCAGATCAGCCGCGATGACCTGTCGGTGACGTCCGCGTCCGGACAAGCGCGCCTGCTTGGCGCCGAGGAAATGCTGGCGCGTGCCAGACGCGGCGCCCCGCAGCGCGCGCTGCCGCGATCGGCATCCGCGGCATTGTCGAGCGTGGCGGGCAGCCTGTCGTCCGAGGTCGGTACCGCCGACGGCGTGGTCAAGGGTTCCCCGGTGGCCAGCACCTACTCGGTAACGAGCGGCGGTCGGGATGAGGAATCAGGAGCGAATTCCGGCGACGACTCCGCCCTGGGCGATGAAGAGCGTGCACGAATCACGGCCTGGTACCTCGACACGATGCTGATACCGCCGGGAGAGACCGGTACCGGCGGTATCACGATCGAGTTGCCGCCCGGGAGCGAAGCGCTGACTGTCTCGGTCAGCGTGGCGGGCGAACTTCACACGTTCGAACTCGTCCACAGCGCGCCGCCCGGTCGCTGATTCCGCGCGGCGAGACTGAATGAGACCCGACACCAGGACAGCGTGGCGGCTCGTCGCGTTGTCGCTGACGCTGCTGCTCGCGCCGGCCATACACGCCACCGAGCCGCCTTCCCCGCCCGAGTACGGCGTATCGATGCGGGAAGCGTACGTTGCGATGCCGGACGGCGTACGCCTGGCTGCGGACCTGTTCATGCCGGTCGGCGCCGATGCCGACGCGCGCTTCCCGGTGCTGCTGGAATACCTGCCGTATCGAAAGACGGAATCGCGCTC
>CALKYK010000180.1 GCA_938003715.1 uncultured Gammaproteobacteria bacterium | reverse complement strand
CGGCGCGGCTGCTCGCGCTCGCCCGGCGCTATCTGCGCGACGAGGTCGCGTCGCGCGAGGTCGTACGGAACGTCCTCGTGCATGCGCTCCGCGATCGATCGACCGGTGACGCAGCTGCGCGCTCCGACCTCCGCCTGCGCGAGCGGCGTGCGAGCCGGCGTCCAGGGGATGGGCGGGTGCGTGGGCGAGTCCGGAATCGCTCTGCCGAGGCGCTTCGCGAGCGTCGAGCCCGCGAAGCGCCACGGATCGACCTCGCGCGGCGCGCCGCTCACAGCGCCTCGACCGGCGCCTGCACCTCGGTCGCGTCGAAGAAGTACGGAATCTCCTTCGCCGCCGTCTCGGGCGCGTCGGAGCCGTGCGACGCGTTGCGCTCGATGTCGGTACCGAAGTCGCCGCGCACGGTGCCCTTCGGCGCCTCCTTCGAGTTCGTCGGGCCCATCAGGTCGCGCCACTTCTTGATCGCGCCCTCGCCCTCGAGCGCGACGACGACGACCGGGCCGGACGTCATGAACGAGACCAGCTCGCCGTAGAAGGGGCGCGCCTTGTGCACCGCGTAGAAGCCCTTCGCGACCTGCGAGGTCAGCTGGACGCGCTTCATCGCGATGATGGCGAGCCCCGCCTCCTCGATGCGCCGAAGGATCTCGCCCGTCGCGCCGGGCTTCGCGACGGCATCGGGCTTGATGATCGCGAGGGTTCGCTGGATGGCCATGACGTGCGGAATCTCCTGTCCGTGGTGAAGGGCGGCGCAGCGTAGCGGATCGGACGCCGGCCGGAGACGGCTCTAGCCGACCTCGAGCGCGATCTTCCCGAAGTGCTCGCTCGACTGCATCAGCGCGTGCGCCTCCTCGACGCGCGCGAGGGGGAAGGCCGCGTGCACGACGGGGCGCAGGCGCCCGGCGTCGATGGCGTCGCCGAACTGCGCCCGCAGGCCGGCGACGATGGCGGCCTTCTCGGCCGGAGGCTTCGCCCGAAGCGTCGAGCCGATGACCGAGAGCCTTCGCGTGAGCAGGGCCGCGAGGTTGATCTCGCCCTTCGCCCCCTGCATCAGGCCGATCAGCACGAGCCGGCCGCCGACGGCGAGCGAGCGCAGGTTCGCGTCGAGATAGCCCGCGCCGATCGAGTCGAGGACCGCGCTCGAGGAGCAACTTCGAAAGCGCGCCGGAGAACTCGGGCTCACACTCGGCGACGACACGCAGTCGCTCGCCGACGATGGCGAGCCGGACATTCCGCGGCCGCAACACTGGGGCGGCATTCGCCTTTGGCCGACCGCGGTGGAGCTCTGGGTGGAAGGCAGGGACCGCATCCACGACCGCGCCCGCTACACTCGCGATATCGTGCCGGCATCTGAACACCACTTCACGGTCGGGCCGTGGACGGGAATGCGCCTGCAACCCTGAGCATCGTCCTGTGTCCGAATTTCCCCTGAGCGAGCAACGCCTGAGCTGCCCGTTTTGCGCAGCGACGACGACGATCGTGCTCGACCTGTCGGCGGGCGGCCAGTCCTACATCGAGGACTGCCAGGTTTGCTGCCAGCCGATGCAGGTCACGTTTGCCGTCGACGGCGAATTGCTTGTGCATCTCGAGGTAGATCGTGGCTCGTGACCGTCGATCATTGGCCGCGATCCTGCTCGCGCTGGCAGCGGCTGCCGGCCGCGCCGACACGCTGGTCACCGAGAGTGCTGCGTTCGACCTCGACGTATCGCCGGTGGACGGCCGCATCGCGATCGACCTGGCGGGCAGTATCTGGGTCCTGCCGGCGCGCGGCGGCGAAGCGCAGCTCCTGAGCAACGGCAGCGGTACGGCCAGCCGGCCGCGCTGGTCGCCGGACGGCAGCAAGATCCTGTTCGAGACCCGGTCCGCGAGCGGATCCCAGCTGTGGATACTCGACCTCGAATCGGCGAACACCGAACGCGTCGCCGACGCCGGGTTTCACAACCAGCACGGCGACTGGCATCCCGGCGGCGAGCGCATCGTTTACGCCTCGCAGCGCGGTGACAGCGGTCTCGACATCTGGGAGACGGACCTGCCCACCGGGCTGAGCTGGCGGCTGACGTCGCTGCCAGGCGACGAGACCGAGCCTGTGTGGTCGGCGAACGGCCGCCACCTGGCATACCTGCACGAGAACGGCCCGCCGACGGAACTCGTGTTACGGCGCTTCGGCGAACCGGACCGCCCTGTCGCATCGAGCGATGGCAACCTGCTCGCGCCATCCTGGCGTCCGGACGGCAGCCTGCTGACATTCATTCGCGACGACGAGAACGGCCTGCGCGCGGAAATGGCGATACTGTCCGACCCGGTCCTGGTCCGAACGCTGGTCGGCGGCGAGACCCTCGTGCCGACGCCGCTCAGCTGGTTGGACCGTATGCGTTTCGTTTATGTCGCCGACGGCAACATCCGCAGCCGCGGCTTCGAGGATCGGCGTTCACGCATGCTGCCGTTTCGCGCCTTCGTGCCGAACGAGCCGGTGGTCGCACCGCGCACGGTGCACCGGCGCACACTGCCCCTCGTCGATGCGCCCAGGTCGAGATTTGTCGTCCGCGCCGCGCAGCTCTTCGACGGCGTCTACGCCGGCTACCGCCGCAACATGGACATCGTGATCGAGAACGGACGCGTCAGCGCAATCGAAGCGGCCCGGGCACGCCCCGATGACGTGTTGCTCGATCTCGGCGACACCACGGTTTTTACCGGTTTCATCGATGCGTGGTCGGCGCTGCCTGCCGAACTGTCGCCGGCGCACGGCGCCGCCATCCTCGCCTTCGGCGTGACCACGCTCGTCACCGCCGACCTGCCCTCCGATTTCGCGCCGCACACCTGGGAGCAGGAAGCGACACCTGGCCCGCGGCTGCTGGCGGCAACGCCGGTCGACGCGACCGTCGACCGGCCGCGGGATTTCTACCTTGCCGTGATGCCCGAAGAGCCGCAAACCGTGGACGAGCTGTCCGCACAGGTCGAGCCGTGGCACGAAGCAGGTGTGCCGGTGCTTGCCACGACCCCGGCGCGCCGGTACTGGCCGCTCGCGGATGTGCTGCTGGCGACCGCCTACACCGACGACGCCACGCCAGTTTCGGACAAGCCGTCCGTGTCCGTATCGGTCCTGCTGTCGGGGCTGGCCGACTCGGGTACGCCGGATATCGAACGGTTGCTGGAATCGCGGCAGGTGTCCGAACTCGGCTTTGCGCCGCGCCCTGCGCGGCGTCTCGCGGCGCTGCCGCGGCTGACGACGCTCGGCGCACGCATCGTCGCCGGCAGCCGGCCGAACGGTCTGCCGGCCGGACTCGCGCTGCACGCCGAACTCGCCGCACTCGCCGCGGCAGGCCTGGACGCGGAGCAGGTATTGAAGGCGGCCGGTCAGAATCCGGCTGCGGCGCTCGGCATCGACAACCAGGTCGGGACGCTGGTACCGGGGTCGCTTGCGGACCTGGTGCTGGTCTCGGGCGACCCGCTGGCGCGGCCGAGCGATTCGATCCGGGTCGTCGCGGTGGTACGAAACGGGCGCTTCTACAGCGTCGCGAGCCTGCTCGAGCGCGCTACCCCGGCCTCGAGTGTCGAATAATTTGACAAAATATGGCAAAGTCGGCGAAACGTGTCGGATTTGCGAACACCCTGTCCGCGCGGATGATCGGCGGCGCGCCGTAGCCGCCGATCGCGACTCGGCGCGGGCAGGCAGTCAGAGGATTTTCAGTGACTTGTGCCGGCAAGCTCCAGGCTCGAGAATGTGCGCTCGCAGCATTTTGTCGGGTTATTTTACAAAGCGCCGGTGACTGTTAATCCGACTGTACCAGGATGTCGATTAAGCTGATGAAATTGCTCGAATTTAGGCCATATGGCATAGGAATTGCCTTATATACCGTGCCCAAGCGAAGTGTAACTGGACTCGGGAACCGACTGAAAAATACAAACAGGATTTAGACGCCAGAAGAAAAACAACAACAATAACAAGAAGATCCAGATCCAATAACAACAATAAAGTCTGTATTTGGTTACCGAATTACTAGTTACCTCTTTAATAATAAAAAGAGTCGTTAGCCCCGCCAGGAAACTCGCGGGGCTTTTTCTTTGCGCACTTTGTGCCGCGGTCCCGGTCATAATGCGGCATTCGTCAAAGGTCCCGCCGCCATGCGACACACGTTCACGTTCCTGCTTTACTGCCTGATCATCGCCGGCTGCGGCGAGCAGGACCCGCCGCCTGACAGGGAGGGCGCCGCGACCGACCCCACGATCTATGCGCGCGCGGTCGCCAACGCCTCGCGTCCCGCAGCCGACTTCGAGCGCGACGAAGGGCGCAAGCCGGGATCCGTACTCGAGTTCTTCGGCATCGCGCCGGGCATGACGGTGCTCGACATGTTCTCCGGCGGCGGTTACTACGCCGAACTCCTGAGTTACCTGGTCGGACCCGAGGGACGGGTCGTCGCGCACACGAACGAAGCCTATGCTCGTTTCGTCGGCGACGAAACGGATGCACGCTACGGCGACGACCGGCTGCCGAATGTCGAGGTCCTGTACGCGGAGAACAACGAGCTCGAACTGGTCGCAGGCGAGTTCGACGCGATCCTGATGATCCTTGCCTACCACGATATCTATTACGTGAGCCCGAACAACGGCTGGCCGAAAATCGACGGGCCCGGGCTGATGGCCGAGCTGTACGAGGGACTGAAACCGGGCGGCATACTCGGCATCGTCGACCACTATGCCGCCGCCGGATCGCCGCGCGACACCGGCAACACCCTGCATCGCATCGATCCTGAAATCGTGATCAGCGAGGTCGAGGCTGCCGGCTTCGTGCTCGAGGCCAAGAGCGATGTGCTGCGCAACATGGACGACGACTATTCGGTCAGCATGTCGGCGCCGGAAGTACGCGGTCGCACCGACCGCTTCGTGCTGCGATTCAGAAAGCCCGAATAGACGCGCGCACGCGCTGCGTCGATCCGCATACGCCAATCTCGATTTTTGCGAACGGCGCCCTGTCCCGGCAGCGCCGGATGCGGCCTAATCCGGGGACCCCGCCGCCCCGGAGGTCACCATCCCCGTGTGGAAAGCGCTGCGCATCTCGATCCTGCTCCTCGTCCTCCTGTTCGTCAGCGTCAGCACCTGGCTCACCCAGGCACGCAGTACCGACTGGGAAGACAGTCTCTGGATCAAGGTCTACCCGATCAACGGGGACGGCAGCGACGAGTCCCGCAGGTACATCGCGAACCTGGACGTCGACGACTTCGATGACATCGAGTCCTTCGTCGAGCGCGAAATCCGCAAGTACGGCCACACGCTGTCGCGCCCGGTACGCATGGAGCTGGGCCGCGAGATTCTCGAACAGCCGCCGTCGGTGGGAGACGCGCCGGGTGCGCTCGACATCATGCTGTGGAGCCTGAAGATTCGCTGGTGGGCCGGGCGCGTTGCCGGTCCGCAGGACGATCCAGCGCCCGACGTGCGCGTGTTCGTCCGCTATCACGCGCCGCTCGATTCGATCCAGCTCGAGAACTCGGTCGGCCTGCAGAAAGGCATGGTCGGCGTCGTCAACGCGTTCGCCGGCCGACGCTGGTCGGGCACGAACAACGTGATCATCGCCCACGAGTTCCTGCACACGCTCGGCGCTACGGACAAGTACGATCCGGCCACCGGCATGCCGGATTTTCCGTTGGGCTATGCCGAACCCGATCGCAGCCCCAGGCACCCGCAGCGCTACGCCGAGATCATGGGCGGGCGCATCGCGCGAACCGAGCAGGAAGCCATCATCCCGCAAAGCCTGAAGTACGTGACGATAGGGCCGCAGACCGCGGCCGAGATCCAGCTCGTCGAAGCCGACTGACCAGGCCTTCGATCACGCAGCGTCCGCCGACCGGCCGCATTCTGCTACCCTCGCGCCATGTCCAACGCATCCTCAAGCCTGCGCGCCGAATCGCTGCGCGTTGCC
>CALKYK010000179.1 GCA_938003715.1 uncultured Gammaproteobacteria bacterium | reverse complement strand
CAGCATGCGTGCCCTGGCGCCGCCCATCAGGTCGCCGCGCACGGGCGTGACACCGGCGCTTTCCATCGCGACATCGTTGCCCGTGCCCATCGCGATACCGACGTCGGCCTGTGCGAGTGCCGGCGCGTCGTTGATGCCGTCGCCAGCCATAGCGACGACTGAACCGGCCGCCTGCAATTCGCGAACCACGCGGTTCTTGTCCTCCGGCGATACGTCGGCGTGCACCTCGTCGATACCGATTTGACGCGCAACGGATTCGGCAGTGCCTCGACTGTCACCGGTCAACATCACAACCTTGAGGCCGACCTCGTGCAACATTCGGATTGCCTCCGGCGTCGAGTCCTTGATCGGGTCGGCAACGCCAACGATGCCGGCCGGCTTGCCGTCGATCACAACGAACATCACCGTTTGGCCTTCCGCACGGTGCTCTTCGGCGGCCTCCGCCAGCGCCGCATCCTCTGCTTTTAGCCGCTGTATGAATTTGCCATTGCCGATGGCGACGTCGCTGTCGCCAACCCTGGCCATTACACCCTCACCCGTCACCGACTCGAAGTCGCTCACCGATGCGATTTCCAGCGATCTTGATTCGGCGCCGTCGACGATCGCCTGCGCCAATGGGTGTTCACTGGCTCGTTCGACTGCCGCGACCAGGCCGAGCATCCGGTCTTCATCGATGCCATTGACGGCCTCGACCATGACCAGCTTCGGTCGGCCCTCGGTCAGTGTACCGGTCTTGTCGACGACGACCGTGTCGACTTTCTCGAAGGTCTCGAGCGCTTCGGCGTTCTTGATCAGGATTCCGCTCTGAGCGCCTTTGCCGGTACCGACCATGATCGACATCGGCGTTGCGAGACCCAGCGCACAGGGACAGGCGATGATCAGCACCGCAACGGCGTTCACGCTCGCGTAAGCCATCGCGGGCGCTGGCCCCCAGATCGACCAGACGATAAACGTGATGATCGCGATGACAACGACGGCCGGTACAAACCACGCGGCAACGACATCCGCCAGTTTCTGAATTGGTGCACGGCTGCGCTGCGCTTCTGCGACCATGCGCACGATCTGCGACAACAAGGTGTCGTCGCCGACCTGCGTGACCTCCATGATGAGACTACCGGTACCGTTGACAGTACCGCCGATGACCGGGTCGCCCGCACGCTTCTCGACCGGAATAGGCTCACCACTGACCATCGACTCGTCGACAGAACTGTGACCGTCTACGACCGAGCCGTCGACCGGAACCTTCTCGCCCGGCTTGACGCGAAGGCGGTCACCCGGTGCGAGATCGTCGAGCGACACCTCTTCCTCGCTGCCATCGGATGTGATCCTGAGCGCCGTTGGCGGCGCAAGTTCCAGCAATGCGCGTATCGCGCCGGAGGTCTGGCTGCGGGCTCTCAACTCGAGCACCTGGCCAAGCAACACCAGCGTCGTGATGACCGCAGCTGCCTCGAAGTAAACAGCGACCTCGCCGGCAGTGTTGCGAAACGCCTGCGGGAAAATGCCGGGCATCGCGACCGCGACCACCGAGTAGACGAAGGCAACGCCGACGCCAAGCGCAATCAGCGTGAACATGTTCAGGTTCAGCGTGCGCACCGAGTTCCAGCCACGCACGAAAAACGGCCAGCCACCCCATAGGACGACCGGTGCCGCCAACACCAGTTGCGCCCATTGGCGCCACGCAACCGGCAACAGGTGCTCGAGCGGGTGGCCCGGAATCATCTCACCCATCGCGTAGACGAACAGCGGCAAGGTCAGTACCGCGCTGACCCAGAAGCGTCGCGACATGTCGTCGAGTTCGCCAGTATCTTCCTCGGCACTCGCGACGATCGGTTCCAGTGCCATGCCGCAGATCGGGCAAGTACCCGGATGATCGCGAACGATTTCCGGGTGCATCGGGCAGGTGTACTGCGTCTTGCGCACGGGTACGTCGGCGCGTTCCAGCGCCATCCCGCACTTGGGGCAGGAGCCCGGTTTGTCCGACTGCACCTCGGGGTGCATCGGGCAGGTCCAGGTCGCGCTCATGATTGTTCTCCTTCGAAGCCGGCGATGATCGGGCAATCGGGACGGGCGTCGCCGCTGCACCTGTGGGCAAGGTGTTTCAGGGTATCGACCATCGACTGCAGCTCGGCAATTTTCTGTTCGAGCTCCGCGATGTGCTCTATCGCCAGGCGTTTCACATCCTCGCTGCTGCGATTCTGGTCGCGCCACAGTGCCAGCAGGTTCGCGATCTTCGGCATCGGGAAGCCGAGCCGGCGCGCGCGCTGGATGAAGCGCAGGCTATGCAGATCGCGTTCTTCGAAATGGCGGTACCCGGAATCTGTGCGCCCGGCGGGTTCTATGAGCCCAATCTGTTCGTAGTAGCGAATGCGCTTGTCGGAAACGCCGCTGGCCGCCGCCGCCTGACCAATATGCATAGCCCAAATCTCCGCATGTGGCCGTATTTCCGACCAGCCCATACGGTAAACCTTCCCATTATGGGAAGGTCAAGCTTTATTTGCGCCGGTTTCGAATCCCCAACGTCGATCGACGAAGTTGTGGATCGGCACGAAAATCAGCCCGGCATAGATGCCCCAAAGAAAGCTCTCGGCCAGGCCAAGAAAGAACATCGGCCAGGACAACCAGGTAAATCCCGGCAACACGAGCTCGAGGAAGCCGTGCATGTGCAGACTTGCCGGCATGACAAGCCCCCAGCCGACACACACGAGATACGAAACGGCGAATGTCAGCGCAAGCGATACCGCCACTACTCTGGTATTCAACATCTTTCTCTCCTTCCGACTCTTCGATCGGCTTTCGTGTTTCAACGCCTCACGCGCGAACGTATTCACGACACCTCCGTACGCTCGCGCCACAACAGGAACAATGATGGTACGACCACGAGCGTCAGCACCGTCGCGCTGACCATGCCGCCGACCATCGGTGCGGCGATGCGCCGCATGACTTCGGATCCGGTGCCGCCGCCTAGCATGATCGGCAACAAGCCCGCGATGATTGCGGCAACCGTCATCATGATTGGCCGGACTCGCAGCAACGCGCCGTCGATCACAGCCTGCTGTACGTCGTCGATCGTCATCGCCCGACCTTCTGCTGCCGCCGCCGCCTTGTGCTGACGTATTGCCAGATTGAGATAAACGAGCATCACGACGCCGATCTCGACGGCAACGCCGGCGAGCGCAATGAACCCGACGCCGACGGCAACGGACAGGTCGTAATCCAGCAGGTAGAGCAACCAGATGCCGCCGACGAGCGCCATCGGTAACGTTCCCATGATGATGGCAACCTCGGCGAAACGCCGAAAATTGAGATACAGCAGCAAGACGATGATGCCGAGCGTCAACGGGCCCACAACTGACAAGCGCTCCTTTGCGCGCTGCATGTACTCGTACTGTCCGGACCAGGCGATCGCATAACCGGCCGGGAGGTCAACCTGTTCGGTAACGGTTCGCTGGGCCTCTGCGACGTAGGAACCGAGATCGCGCCCGCTGATGTCGACGTAAGTCCAGCCATTCAGGCGCGCGTTCTCGCTCTTGATCATCGGCGGCCCGTCGACGACCTCGACGTCCGCCACGTCGGCGAGAGCAATTCTCGCCCCCTGCGGCGTAACGATGGGCAGTAATCGCAGTTGATCGACCGAGTCGCGGACGCGCTGCGGATAGCGAATGTTGACCGGATAGCGCTCCAGGCCCTCGACGGTCTGCGTGACGTTCATGCCGCCGATCGCGGTGCGTACGACGTCCTGCACGTGCCGAATATTGAGTCCGTAGCGCGATGCGCGGTCTCGATCGATATCGACATCGATGTAACGTCCGCCGGCCACGCGTTCGGAATACGCAGATGCAGTGCCCGGCACGTTCGCAAGCACTCGTTCAAGATCCTTGCCGACCCGCTCGATAACACGCAGGTCCGGGCCCGACACCTTTATGCCAACCGGTGTCTTGATACCGGTGGCCAGCATGTCGATACGCGTCTTGATCGGCATGACCCAGGCATTGGTAAGCCCGGGGAATTGTACGATGCGATCGAGTTCTGCGCGCAGACCGTCAGGCGTCATACCTTCCCGCCACTCTTCGCGCGGTTTGAACTGAATCACGGTCTCGATCATGGTCAGCGGAGCCGGATCCGTCGCGGTTTCGGCGCGCCCGATCTTGCCGAACACGCTCCGGACCTCGGGCACAGTGCGAATCAGCTTGTCGGTCTGCTGCAGAAGCTCACGCGCCTTGTCGACCGACACACCCGGGTACGTGGTCGGCATGTACATCAGGTCGCCTTCGTCGAGCGGCGGCATGAACTCGGAGCCGAGCCTGGTAGCCGGCCACAAGCCAACAACGAGAATGATCAGACTCGCGACGAGCGTCGCTTTTGGAAAGCGAATGACCCAGTGAATTATTGGTTGATACACGGCGATCAGCAGCCGATTGATCGGGTTCCGGTGCTCCGGCGTCACTTTGCCGCGGATGAAATAGCCCATCAGTACCGGTACCAGCGTGATCGACAATCCTGCCGCCGCGGCCATTGCATATGTTTTGGTAAACGCGAGCGGTGCAAACAGCCGGCCTTCCTGCGCTTCCAGCGTAAACACGGGCAGGAAGCTGAGCGTGATGATGAGCAACGAGAAGAACAGCGGCGGGCCGACTTCGCTGGCCGCTTCGCCCATGATGCGCCAGCGGTTCTCGTCCGTCAGCGGTTCGCGCTCGATGTGCTTGTGCACGTTCTCGATCATCACGATTGCCGCGTCCACCATAGCGCCGATGGCGATCGCGATGCCGCCGAGCGACATGATGTTGGCGTTGAGTCCCTGCAGGTGCATGACGATGAATGCGACCAGGATCCCGACCGGCAGGCTCAGGATGATGACGGCCGACGAGCGCAGGTGAAACAGGAACACGGCACATACGAGCGCGACGACAAAGAATTCCTCGATCAGCTTGCCCTGCAGCGTGTCAACGGCGCGTTCGATAAGCGCGGAACGATCGTAGGTTGTTACGATCTCGACACCGTCGGGCAGGCTGCGCTCGAGTTCCGTCAGGCGTGCTTTCACCGCCTCGATGGTTTTTGAGGCAT
>CALKYK010000178.1 GCA_938003715.1 uncultured Gammaproteobacteria bacterium | reverse complement strand
ACCCTGATTACCTTGAGCCTCGTCGCGGTGGTGCTCGAATCGATACCGCTGTTCGAACGGCGCTACGAGGCGCTGTTCTACTGGATCGAGGTCGTGACGGTGTCGGTCTTCACCGTCGAGTACGTGTTGCGCGTCTGGAGCGCCGTTGAAGATCCGGTATATGCGACGGACGGCATCGGCATACTGCCGCGATTGCGTTTCATCGTGAGTGCGAACGCGCTGATCGACCTGGTCGCGATCCTGCCGTTCTACCTGTTCACGCTGGGCCTCTTCGGCAGCGTCGACATGCGCTTCCTGCGCGCCGTCCGGTTGCTCAGGATCCTGAAACTGACCCGCTATTCGTCGGCGTTCGAGATGCTCGCCACCTGCTGTCGCGAGAACCTGCGTTCGCTCGGCGCCGCATTCTTCGTGCTGCTGACCGTGATGCTGCTGGCCGCCTCCGGGATGTACTTTTTCGAACGGCAGAGCCAGCCGGTTGCGTTCGGCAGCATCCCGGCCGCGATGTGGTGGGCATTCGCGACCCTGACCACCGTCGGCTACGGCGACGTCACGCCGGTGACGGTCGGCGGCAAAATATTCGGCGCGCTGATCACCGTGGTCGGTGTCGGCATGGTTGCGTTGCCGACCGGCATTCTGGCCTCCGGCTACACGGAACAGATCCGCGTGCGTTCGGAGAAATACCGCGCGAGAGCCGACGAGGCGCTCGACGACGGCATTCTCTCGGATACGGAAATCGACGACCTCGAGACGCTGCGTGTCAACCTCGGCATCGGCAAACACACGGCAAGCCAGATCCTCGACACGCGCATGGTGCACATGGCACTGGAACGCGGCAAACCGCAGCACGCATGCCCGCATTGCGGCGGGCCGATCGACCGGCGCGACCTGTAGGCCGGGAACCGGGCTTCAGGGGCGGAGTTCGTGGCGGCGGATCTTCTCGACCAGCGTCGTGCGGCCCATACCAAGCAGCTTCGCGGCATTCTTGACGACCCCGTCCGACTGCTTCAGCGCGGTTTCGATCATCTGCCGTTCGACCGCGGCGAGGTGCTGCCTGAGATCGAGACCGCCGGCCGGCAGGTGCTCGGCACCTGCCTCGACCGGCGCGATCGTCGCTGACACGACGGCGGGATTCGCGTCGGCCGGCCGGAGCGGCCAAGGCAGATCGTGCACACCGATCGTGCCGCACGGGCGAATGACCGCGAGGCGCTCGACGAGGTTGGCGAGTTCGCGCACGTTGCCGGGCCACGCGTAGCCGCACAGGCAGTCCAGCACGTCGTCGGCGATCATGACGCGTATGCCGTGCGAGGCGTGCACCCGGCGCACCATCTCTTCGACCAGCGGCGGAATATCGTCGGGCCGCTCGCGAAGCGGCGGTATTTCGATCGGGAATACGCTCAGGCGGTAGAAAAGATCTTCGCGAAAGCGTCCGTCGTCGATGCGGTTCTGCAGGTTCCGATGCGTCGCGGCGATGACGCGAATATCGACCGGGATGCGCTTCGTGCCGCCGACCCGCTCCACCTCGCGCTCCTGCAGCACCCGCAACAGCTTGACCTGCATGCCGGTCGGCATGTCGCCGATTTCGTCGAGGAACAGTGTCCCGCCCGTCGCCTGCTCGAAGCGGCCCTTGCGCGCCGCCACGGCGCCGGTGAACGCGCCCTTTTCGTGGCCGAACAGCTCGCTCTCCAGCAGCTGGTCGGGAATCGCGCCGCAGTTGATGGCAACGAATGGACCGCTGCGGCCGGACAGGTCGTGAATACGGCGCGCGACCACTTCCTTGCCGGTGCCCGACTCGCCGTTGATCAGCACCGTCGCGGCGGACGGGGCGACCCTGTCGACCAGGTCGCGAATCTTTTGCGTGGCGCTACTGTCGCCGACCAGTCGCGTGGCACGCCGCTCGCAGCCCTCGCTCGGCCGGTGCTGCCGGTGCGACGACCAGATGTCGTCCAGCACGCCGCCGAGCTCGTCGAACTTGAGCGGCGCCGTGAGCCGGTAGACGCGCGCCCAGGGATATCGGGATTCAATCATTCTCGACACCGTCAAAAAGCACGATCGGCACGTTCGGGTCGGCCTTGCCGATCGCGTCGAACAGCCCGTCGCGATCGCTGCCGGAGACGCCCGCACCGATGAAGACGGCGGCAAGCCGGCGCGAACCGCCACTGCCGTAGTCGATCAGCGACGCGGTCAGTGAGCGGGGCGTCGCCGCTTCGACGGCCGGTGCATCCATGAATTCGATCAAGGCTTTCATCTCGGCGGCACGCTCGGCGGAACGGTCGACGACTACGATCAGGCGCTCGGTGCCGTTCATCGAGCGCGTGCTCCGAACGGCGCCACGGCGGATCGACAGGGCGATAAATAGGAAAAATTAAACAAATGAAGCAATTCCGGGCGGCGAATGCCCAGATTGAATTCCCGGCCCGGCGCGACCATCGCCGGCCCCGGCAGCAGAGCGGCTGCGCCGCCATGTGGACAGATCGTCTGCATCTCGCATTCAAACGATTGTTTTTATTGTTTTTCTCGCGTTCGTTCCCTGCTCCTCTCCGAATTCGTACCCGATTGCGTATCGGCGCGCGTGGTCGACCTGGTCGAGGTTACGAGAGCGACTTTTGGCATCAAAGCAGCGAAGTGAGGACATATGTTTGGTTACGCCCAGTAAAACAATATCTCTAAAGTTATGCACTTATTTAGTCTTTTTCTACCAAATTAGTAACAATGCCGTCCAGGCGAATTCGCTGCCCCTCGGAATGGCGTCCGACTCAAGTTCGCGGCGCAGGCGGACGACACAGGTTGCGGACACACACCGGATACGGCGGCCGCCTTCAGGGCCGCCAGGGTCCACGCGAGCCTTAAGAACATGGGACTGGGACATCGAGGCAAGGACGGCGCCGGCGGCGGCCGCGACGACGACGTTGCGGAACGCACGGACGGCGCAATC
>CALKYK010000177.1 GCA_938003715.1 uncultured Gammaproteobacteria bacterium | reverse complement strand
CACTGTACTAGCGCTTGGGCATGAGCTACTGGTGCGTCGGCATGGACGAGGTGCGGGCGATCGCGATCCAGGGCTACACGGATGGCGGCGGCCTCCCCGGACTCGAGTGGACCGTACCGCGCACCGGCTACCGCGGCAACGAGCCGTACATTTTTCACTTCCCGGACGGCAATGCATCCGTCGCGCGACTGCTGGTGCGCAAGCTGTTGCCCGACGCGGTACCCGGCTCCACGATGGAAGACGTCGTGACCGCGCGCGTGCGCTACGAGGAACTCGATCGCGACGGAAACGAGGTGCGGATTCGCCTGAACAGCACCGCGGCGCCGTCGACGTGACCTACGTGCACCAGGGCGACGTGCACACGGTGCGCGGCAGCAGGGTCGTGATGGCCTGCTACAACAGCGCCATTCCCTACATCTGTTCGGAACTGCCGGAGGAACAGGCCGCCGGCCTCGCGCACAACATCAAGGTGCCGCTGACCTACACGAAAGTGGCCGTGGCCAACTGGAAGGCGTTCGCCGAGCTCGGCATCCGCTATGTCTTCTACACCAGGGACTTCTACAAGCAGGTCGAGCTCGACTACCCGGTATCACTGGGAGACTACGCGTTCGGTTCGCGTCCCGAGGAGCCGATGGTGCTGCACATGTGCTACGTGCCGTACATTGAGGACATCAAGGGACCGGAGCAGTGGCGGGCCGGCCGGCGCGAAATGCTCGGCATGCCGTTCGCCACCTATGAACATCACGTCCGCGACCAGCTCGACCAGGCGCTGGGCGGAGCGGGATTCGACGCGGAGCGCGACATCACCGCGATCACGGTCAATCGCTGGGCGCACGGCTATTCCTACGGGCCGGGACGCACCTGGGAGCCGGAATACGCGTCGGAGGCGGAGAAGCCCTGGGTCATCGGCCGCCAGCCGTTCGGCCGCATCACGATTGCGAACTCGGACGCCGGTGCCGCCGCCAACACGAACTCTGCGATCACGCACGCGCACCGCGCGGTGGAGGAGGCGCTTCGCGCCTGACGGGTTTTACTCGCCGGTCAGCGACCGGATGAGCGTCTCCGTCATGCGTTCGGTGGTGATGAAGCCCCAGTTCCAGGTGTCGTGGTAGTCGGCGAGGGGATTCTCGGCGAGGATTTCGTCCTTCGACCTGCCGGCGTCGACCAGCGCTTTGACGCGTGACTGCGCATCGATGAGCATGCGCACCGCCGCTTCGAGATCCGCCTTGCTGGCCAGCGGGCCGTGGCCCGGGATGATGCGCGTCTGGTCATCCGCCATCGCCAGCATCTTTTGCTGCGCAGCGATGTAACCGTCGACACTACCGCCCCCGTCCAGGTCGATGAATGGGAACAGGTAGTTGAACATCACGTCGCCGGTGTGGATCACATTGACTTCCGGGAAATGAATGATGCCGTCGCCGTCGGTATGCGCGCTTGCAACGTGCATGACATTTGCGGTGTGGCCGTTCAGGTGAAATGTCACTTCGTCGGTGAACGTTAGCTCGGGCAATGACTCCGGCGGATTCGCGCTGTCGGCCGCCATCGCGCGGCGCAGGTTTTCGTGTGCGACGATCGTGGCACCGCGCGCGTTCAGCGCCGCGTTGCCGCCGACGTGATCGCCGTGGGCATGCGTGTTGATGACGAAATCGACCGGCGCGCCGGCGATATCCTCGACTTCCTCGACGGTCATCTGCGAAATGTTCGGCAACGAATCGTCGATCAGGACGACGCCGTCGTTGCCGACCAGGAGCCCCAGGTTGCCGCCGGTAAAACCGCCGACGCCCTCAATCATGTACAGGCCCGGCTCAATTTCCGTGGCCTTGTAGGACAGCTCGCCTTCCTGTGCAACGGCCGTGGCTGCGGCGATCAGCGACAGGCCGATAGTGACTTCGCGTTTCATGCTGTTCCTCCCGTCGCCTACATCGGCTTCCTGAACTTCAGGGTCATGCGGTTCGATTCGCCGATTTCCTGCACGGCGTTCCAGGTCGCTTCGTCTACATCGTCGCGGTTCACGCTCGGCGGCAGGCGCCAGACGACGTCGTCCGCGCCCGGCTGGTCTTTCGGGTTCCGGTTGATGTCCGACTCGGCGACGAATTCGAAGCCGGCTGCCTCGACGACGCGAATGACGTGATCCTTTTTCATGTAGCCACGGCTGCCGCTGGCCCATTCATCGCTGGCGTCGGCCGGTGCCTCGTGTTGCACGATGCCGAGGATGCCGCCTGGCTTCAGCACCCGGTATGCGTCGCCGATTGCGTCCGACAGGTACGTTCCCTGGCCGGAGCTTTCAAAGCGGCTCATGTTGTGCAGTGCGCGGATGAACAGAACGGCGTCCGCGCTGCCTGCCATTTCCTGTGGCAGCGAGCCCAGCACGAATGCAGACAATTCGGCACCGTTCTCGTCGGTCCAGCTCTCGGCCTCGGCGACCCAGTCCTCGACCCAGGTTTCCTTTGAGGCAATGAAGTCCTCACCGAAAAAGCCGAACAGCGGCCACATGTCTTTCGCGTAGTCCGCACCGATCACTTCGCCGTCAGGGCCGAGGTACGGCAGCAGAATCTTCGTGTACCAGCCGCCGCCCGGCAGCGCCTCGACGACGACCATGCCGGGTTCGATGCCGAAAAAGCGCAGCGTCTCGCCGGGGTTTCGGTACCGGTAGCGCGCCTGCACCTCCGCCGGCTGCGCGGCGAGGATGGCGTCGAGATCCGGACCGGCGTTTGCCTCCGGCATCGCGGCAGCCGAATCGGCCGGGGCTTCGGAACGTCCACAGGC
>CALKYK010000176.1 GCA_938003715.1 uncultured Gammaproteobacteria bacterium | reverse complement strand
CTGAACGCGATCTCGCTGGAGTTTCGCGGCAAGAACGTCTTGCTCGTCGACGATTCCATCGTTCGCGGCACGACATCGCGGCAGATCATCAAGATGGCGCGCGAGGCGGGCGCACGAAAGGTCTACTTTGCGTCGGCTGCGCCGCCGGTGCGCTACCCGAACGTATACGGTATCGACATGCCGGCCGCATCCGAGCTGATCGCGAACGGGCGCACCGTCAAGCAGGTCGAGGAGCTGATCGGTGCGGATCGCCTGATCTACCAGGACCTGCACGGGCTGATCCGCTCTGTGCGCCACGATAACTCCGAGATCGCGCAGTTTGATACGTCGTGTTTTTCCGGTGAGTACGTGACGAAAGACGTGACGGCGGACTACCTGGCGGCGCTGGAAAAGGCGCGTTCCGACGAGGCCAAGATGCGCCGCGACCAGGCCTGGTCGGTGCCGGGGCTCGAAGTCGGCGACGCATCGCAGGATTCCGGTACTGCAGTCAGCCTCTGAGCAGGCTCGTCTGCTCCGGGACGATAAACCAGGACCCCGGATGAGTATCAAGGTCATGATCATCGATGCGCAGTCCGACTTTCGGGCGCTGCTGATGCATCACGTGACGACGCACTGGGCGGATGCCATCATCACCGCCTACGATCCGACGAGTGCCGGCCACCTGCCGCAGGAATTTTCCGGGGCCGGCAACGACATCATCCTGCTCGGCGACGAACAGGGAGATCGCGATCCGCTGCTGACGCTGAAGCAGTTCACCAGGACCGCCGGGTTCCCGCCTGTGATCTACTTCGGCAGGGACAACAAGGCGCAGGCCCTCGACGCCGGCGCGTCGACCTTTTTCGAGCGAGGCAACGTGCGCAACAACGCGCTGATCGTGCGCATGAGCGACGTGCTGCGAGACAGGCGCCGCGTCACCTCCACCGACTCGCTCTTCGTGGGTGACATGGCGACCGGCATGCATCCGCTGATCAAGGGCTATCGCTTCGTGCGTCGGCTCGCCGTCAGTGAGCACTCCGCGGTGTACCTGGCACGCAAGGAATCGGCCGATGTCGAGGTCGTGCTGAAGGTATTGCGCCAGGTGCCAGACGTGTCGGACGGCCTCGGCGCGTTCGATCGATTTCTCCAGGAATACGAGATGATCGCAGAGCTTGAGCACCCCAACATCGTGCGCATCTTCGATCTCGGTGTCAGCGACGACCACGCGCACATCGCGATGGAATTTCTACCGGGCGGCGACCTCAAGATGCGTATTGAGAAAGGCATCAGCGAACACGATGCGGTCGAATTTACGAAACAGATCGCCAGCGCATTGTCGCAGCTGCACGCGCTCGAAATCCTGCACCGCGACCTGAAGCCCGGCAATATAATGCTGCGCGAGAATGGCAGCCTCGCATTGATCGACTTCGGTCTCGCGAAACGCATGCGGCTGGAGCAGGAGATCACCGGCCAGGGCGAAATTTTCGGAACGCCCTATTACATGAGCCCGGAGCAGGGCCGCGGCGACGACGTCGATGAGCGCAGCGACGTGTACTCTCTCGGCATCATTTTCTACGAGATGCTGACCGGCCAGAAACCGTATACCGGCGTCGATGCGATGGGCATCATCTTCAAGCATGCCGAGGCGCCGGTGCCGGTGCTGCCGCACCGCCTCAGCCAGCACCAGGCGCTGCTCAACATGATGCTCGCGAAACGGCGTGCTGATCGCCTGCAAAGCGCGGCCGAGGTGCTGGAGTGGCTGTGACGGCAACCCCGGATGCCGTTCGTCTGTTTTTCGACACGCCGACGCCGCAGGCCTGGGTCGACGAGGCGGCCCGCCGGCTGCCGGAGCTGTTGCACGATCACGCAAACTGCGAGTTGAAAGCCGCGTCGACCGCGCTCGGATTCATATATCGCTATCCCGACCGGCCGGCACTCGCCTACCGCATGTCGCGGCTTGCGCGCGAAGAGCTGCGCCATTTCGAGCAGGTGCGCAAGTTGCTGGCCGACCGGTCACTGCCGTTCGAGCACGTGTCGGCGTCGCGCTATGCCGGGACGCTGCGGCGCGCAGTGCGCGACAACGAGCCAGATCGCATACTTGATTTACTGATTGTGGGCGCGCTGATCGAGGCGCGCTCCTGCGAACGATTCGGTGCGTTAATTCCGCGCCTGCCCGACGACATTGCGACGTTTTATTCAGGACTGCTTGCATCGGAAGCGCGGCATTTCGAGCGCTACCTGGATTTGGCACGCAGCGAATGCGATGTCGACGACGAGTCCTTTGCGCGGCGGCTCGATGAGCTGAAGATCGTCGAGGCTGAGCTGATCGCGTCACCCGATCCGCAGTTCCGCTTTCACTCCGGCGTGCCGGCCTGAAGGGGCGGTAACTACCGCGGCATTGCGCTCAGCTCGAATCCGTTCTCGTTCCAACGCACGACGCTGCCCTGGTCGTACCAGTCGCCGAGGACGATCCGTGTTGCCTCGTTGCCGTCGAGTTCGAATTCGTGCACGGCGGGGCGGTGCGTGTGCCCGTGAAGCATCGTATCGACCCCGGCATCGCGCAACGCCGACTCGATGGCGCCCTGGTTGACGTCGGTGATTTCGTCGTCGATCGTGCCGTAACGAGCCTTGCTCGCGGCACGGGCGCCAGCCGCGATCTCGAGCCGTTCCTCGAGCGGCTTGTCGAGCATCATCGCCTGCCACTGCGGGTCACGCGTCATGCGCCGCATAGCCTGGTACTCGTGGTCGTCCGTGCAGTAGGCGTCGCCATGACTGAGTAACACGTCGCGGCCGTAGAGAGTCACCGTGACCGGGTCGGTCAGGATCGTCATACCGGTTTCCGCAGCAAAGCGCTCACCGACCATGAAGTCACGATTGCCATGCATGAAGTAGGTTGGGACGCCATGATCGCTGAGGGCCCGGAGAGCGGCCTTGACCTCGGCGTAGTGCGGGTTCGGGTCGTCGTCGCCGACCCAGGATTCGAACAGGTCGCCGAGCACGTACAGCGCTTCGGCCTGGACCGCTTCCTCGTCGAGGAATGCGAAAAACTGCGTCGCGATATCGGGCCGGTCCGCTTCGAGGTGCAGATCCGAAATGAAAAGCGTGCTCAATGCGCCGGACCGATCATTCGAATTCGTAACGGTAGGCTTTGTTGATGATGATGGGCACGACCGGGACGTCGCTGGCGAACTGACCCTGCGGACCGGTGCGCGCCTCGGCAATCCTGTCGACGACCTCCATCCCCTCGATGACGTAGCCGAATACGGCATATCCCCATCGTTCCGGACGCGGATTCAGCGAGCGGTTGTCCGCGACGTTGATGAAGAACTGCGTGCTCGCGGTGTGTGGCTGGTCGAGCCTGGCCATCGCGATCGTGCCGCGCAGGTTCGTGAGCCCGTTGCCGGATTCGTTGGCAATGTATTCCTCGGGCTCCTTGAGCTCGAGTCCCGGTGTGTAGCCGCCGCCCTGGATCATGAAGCCCGGGATGACGCGATGGAAGATCGTACCCTCGTAAAAGCCTTCGTCCACCCACTTCAGGAAATTACCCACCGTGATCGGCGCCCGCCGCCCGTCGAGTTCGAGCAGGATGTCGCCCTCAGAGGTCTCGAGCTTGACGTAGGGATGTGCCGGCACGTTGTCCTGGGCGGGGAGGGCCGGGGACAGGGCCAGCAAAATGGTCGCCAGGAGGCCTATGCGCATCGGTGTATGGCCCTTCGTGTCTGGTGGAATCGAACGCGCACCTTATCAAAGCCTTCATGTGGCCAAAAGCAGCGCTTAAGTGCCGGATTTTTTGAGAAATTTCTACGCCGCAAATTGACGCACCCCGACCCTCGCCGTATGATCGGGCCCCGCTTCAGGCGGGGTGATCGGGTCGGCATCGGGGCATGGCGCAGTCTGGTAGCGCATCTGCTTTGGGAGCAGAGGGTCGGCGGTTCGAATCCGTCTGCCCCGACCAATCGTCGTGTGAACGGAGGAACTGAAGAGCAATCTCGCGAAGCGCCCGTAGCTCAACCGGATAGAGCATCGGCCTTTGAGTAAAGGAGCCTGTGGCGGGAAACGGAACCGCTGCAGTGGACCGCACTGTAACGGGGAACCCTTAACAGGTAGCGCTGATGGCAATCCCGTGGAAACCTGTGGTTGACCCGTACGACGGTGTACCATGCGCCGATGGCGCATCGGCACCATACGAAGTCGAAGGGTGACCTGGGAGTCCTGAAGGCTCAGATCGACTTGTTCGAGCAGGGATTCACGCTGTTTACGCCGTTGACGGATCATTGTCCGTTCGACCTGGTGGCGTACCGCAAGCGTGGATTCCTCCGGATCCAGGTTAAGTACAGGACTGTCGACAAATTCGGAAAGATCGACGTAAAGTTCTCGACCTGCTGGACGGACCGGAACGGCACGCATACCGTTCCGGTGGATAAATCAGAGGTGGATAACTTCTGTATTTATTGTCCGGACACGGACGAATGCTACTACCTGGACCCTGCAGAATTTCGGACAAACGCGACACTGAGGGTACGGGCGCCCAAGAATAGCCAGGCCAAACTCGTGAAGTTTGCGGCTGACTATCGCAGGATTCCGTAGAGACTATACGTGCGGCGCCTGAGACGGCGAAGAGATAGTCCAGACCACAAACCCGGGCGACCGGGGCCGCGAAAGCGGTAGCGGGTAAGCTAAGCCGGCGGTTGCAGGTTCGAGTCCTGCCGGGCGCGCCATTGATTGCGAAAGGACAAAAAAAAGCGTAAGTAAGGACGCGAAAGATACCGTGGTGGGCGTAGCTCAGTTGGTAGAGCCCCGGGTTGTGATCCCGGTCGTCGTGGGTTCGAGTCCCATCGTCCACCCCAATCCGCCCACCGCCCCCGGACCTCGCGGTCCGGGTCGGTGCGGATTGATCTTTAGTCCGTCATAAGCAGAGCCGCGATGCCCGGCCACGATGTGGGCGTAGCGGGGCCGCGAAGCGGCAAGGTAGAGCCCCGGGTTGTGATCCCGGTCGTCGTGGGTTCGAGTCCCATCGTCCACCCCAATCCGCCCACCGCCCCCGGACCTCGCGGTCCGGGTCGGTGCGGATTGATCTTCAGGCCCCGGAAAAATCACAACCCGGGTCCGCATCCAGCAGCGCGCGATCCTCGTCACTGATCGGCCCCGCGCCCGGGTTGCCGGCATCGAACACGATCCACCAGTCGCCCGCCGCGTCCTGCCGCCACACCGAGTTGAACACACCCCATTGCTCGACCGGATTGCCATGCTCGTCGATCGTCTCGACCAGGTAGGGTCCCCGCGTCAGGGCGAGGCGACCGGACTCCAGCACCTCGACGAAACGGGGTCGCCAGCGTATCCGGGGCATCGATCCCGCCGGGTCGGGATCGAGGAACGGTGCCCAGGCCTTGGCGATTACGTCCGGTCCACGCTGCACCGACTGGCCGACGAAGCGGGCATCCGGGTCGAGAAAGGCGGTGAACCGGTCTGTGTCGCGGGCCTCCGCGGACAGGCTGAAAGCGATCTCGCGGCAACGAACTTCTTCGTGCACGTCGGACGACGCAACGGCAGTCAACGGCAGGCTGGAAAGGACAATCAACTTTGTTGCGAAAGCGGCTATTTTGCAGGCGACACGGGGCGTACTCATCACTGGTTTCCTTTGCCGAAAATTCACCGGGAATGCTAGTATCGCAGGCCGCCGCGTCGGCGTCGCCGCTGCGGCCGGAACGCCATTCCCGTCGGGCCTCTAGCTCAATTGGTAGAGCAGTGGACTCTTAATCCATTGGTTCGGGGTTCGAGTCCCCGGGGGCCCACCAATTCGAAATTGCTGCGAATCGAGTGCCAGCTGCCGATGACTGATTTCTTCAACCGGCAATGCGGAATCCGAATGACGTCGCTCGAGCGCAACGTCATCCCGTCCACCCGGAGCGACGGATAAGCTGTATCAACATAATTCTCAGGCGACTTGAGGCCGTCGCCAACTGCCGCGCGCAGTCGGAATTGTGTGGACTTGCAGTGGTTGCACGCTACACTGGAAACCGAGGGTCAGGGTCACCCGTCTCCGGGTCATCGGTCCACCGTCGGTATCGGTTCCTGATTCAAACAGCGTAGTCCGGTTGGCTGGTTGTTTTGAATACCAAAATCAAATCCACTCTCGTTGCACTGCTACTGCCGGTTTCGGCAATGGCAACGGCGTCCGATTTCAATGGCGACGGCCGTGCCGATATTTTCTGGCGAAACGCTATCAGCGGAGAGACCTGGCTGTATCTGATGAATGGTGCGGGCATTTCATCGAGCGCCGCTGTAAATCGCGTTTCGAACATCTCCTGGCATATTGATGCGATCGGCGATTTCGACGGTAACGGAAAATCCGATGTCATGTGGCGAAACCGATCGACGGGGGAAAACTGGATTTATCTCATGGATGGCCCGTTGATCCTTTCGAGTCAGTCGCTCAATCGGGTCAGCAACCTCGATTGGCAAATAGCGAGCGACGGCGACTTCAACGGCGACGGAAAATCGGACCTGCTCTGGCGGAACAAGGTCTCCGGGGAAAACTGGATCTACCTGATGAACGGCGCGTCGATTGTCTCCAGTCTCCCGGTAAATCGTGTCAGCAATCTCGATTGGCAAATAGTCGGCGATGGAGATTTTGATGGCGATGGCAATGACGACATTCTCTGGAGGAACAGCAAAACCGGGCAGATTTGGATCTACTTGATGAACGGCGCTGTTATCGGCACAAGCGCGAATTTGACGACGGTTTCAAACCTGGACTGGAGAATCATTGAAACCGGAGACTTCGACGGCGACGGTATGGCGGATATTTGGTGGAGAAACGTGGTATCCGGTCAGAACTGGATCTATCTGATGACCGGTGTCGCAATAAAGAGCAGTCAAAACGTCAATACAGTCTCTAACCTGCTCTGGCAAATCGAGGCCAGCGCCGATTTCGACGGCGACGGCAGGTCGGACATTCTGTGGCGCAACCAGGGATCCGGGCAGCTTTGGCAATACCGAATGAACGGCGGTCAGATACTTTCGAGTTCTCCGGTGACGTTCGTTGGCAACCTGGATTGGAGGGTCACGGCAGACGCCCCGAGAAACCGGCGATCGCCCGGGCTATTTTCGCGCCCCGGGAACCTGTCCTGCACAGCGCCGGACAGACCGACCGGTTCAGCCGCGATTGCGACCGTGGCCGCATTTCCGAACCTGCCATCGCTCGATCAGCCCGTAGGATTACTGCAATTGCCCGGCGATGCCAGCCAGTGGTATGTCGTGGAGCGAGACGGTCGCGTTTCGCGTTTCGACAACATGGCGGATGCGAGCTCGCTCTCCACATTTATAGACATTCGCGGTCCGGGTGGTCCTGTCGACGTGGATTCGAGCGCTGTCGAAGGCGGGTTGCTGGGAATGGCATTTCATCCCGACTATGCAAACAATCGGCAGGTGTTCCTCTCCTATACCGTCGAAGGGCCCAGCGGCACGTTTCCGCTGACGTCGCGAATCGCTCGATTTACCAGCAACGACGGCGGGATAACGTTGGATCCGACGACGGAGGACGTGCTGATCTCTCTCAATCAGCGATACCTTAACCACAATGGCGGGCACATTACGTTCGGGCCGGACGGTTTCCTGTACGTCGGTTTCGGTGATTCCGGGAGTTCAGGAGACCCCGGTGATCGCGCACAGAATACGCAGATACTCCACGGTTCCGTCCTGAGAATTGACGTCGATTCGAGTTCGCCATACGGCATTCCTTCCGGGAACCCGTTTTCCGGAAACGCGCTGTGCAATGCGGGGTCGGGAACTGCAGCGTGCCCGGAAATATTCGCCTGGGGACTGAGGAATCCGTGGCGGTTCAGTTTCGATTCGGCGACCGGACAACTATGGCTCGGCGACGTCGGCCAGGATGCTTACGAAGAAGTCGACATCGTGCAGGCGGGCGGCAACTACGGATGGCGATGTCGCGAAGGTGCACATGATTTCGATACAACCGGGTTGTGCCCGCCCGGACTGATCGATCCCGTCATCGAGTATGACCACAACGAAGGATCGTCGATCACGGGCGGCTTCGTCTACAGTGGCAGTGCCATACCGGAATTGCTTAGACGTTACGTATTCGCCGACTACGTCGCCGGCAAGTTGTTCGCTTCCACGGTCGATGCACTCGGAAACTATGGCTACGAGGTATTGCTGGCGACGTCGAACCTGATCTCTTCGTTTGCTGAGGAGTCGAACGGCGAACTGCTTTATCTCGACTACGCCGGGGGAACGATACGTCGCATAATTCAGGCCGGCGGCGTTGCCAACAACACGATACCGTCCGACCTGTTCGACACCGGCTGTTTCAGTGACGGGGCGCCCGCCAACCCTGCAAGCGGCATGGTTGCCTACGACATCAACGCGGCGTTCTGGTCGGACGGCGCGGTCAAGAAACGCTGGTTCGCCATTCCGGACGGCACATTCGTAAATATCGACGTCGACGGTGACTGGCAGTTCCCGATAGGCACCGTATTGGCCAAACAATTTGAAATTGCCGGCCAGCCGGTCGAAACACGACTTTTCATGCGCCACACGGATGGTGGATGGGGCGGCTACAGCTACGAATGGGACGTGCCCGGTGAAAGCGCTACGCGCGTCGTCGGCGGAAAAACGAGCGTGGTCAACGGGCAGACCTGGATCTTTCCCAGCGAATCCGACTGCATGGCCTGCCATACGGCCGCCGCCGGCTTTAGTCTGGGGCCGGAAATCGCACAGATGAACCGGGACTTCACCTATCCGCCGACGTCAATTTCGGCGAATCAGCTGATGACGGTCGAGTACATCGGCCTGTTTTCGGCCCCATTGGGGGATATGCCGGAGAATCTGCCTGCCATCGTTGATCCGGCGCAGATGTCGGCCGACTTGAGCGCCAGGGCCCGGGCCTATCTTCATTCCAATTGCGCCAACTGTCATCGCCCGACCGGACCGACGCCATCCAACATGGATCTTAGACAGGATACCGCGCTCAATGCGACCAATGCCTGCGATACGATTCCTCTATCGGGCAATCTCGGCATCGCCGATGCGCGGATCATCACCCCCGGCGATGCGTCCCGATCGGTCCTTGTAAACCGTATGAGCAGGCGGGACGTTCACGGCATGCCGCCACTGGCCAGTGCAATTACCGACGCACAGGGCATCAGTTTGATCACGGCCTGGATTGACGATCTGTCATCCTGTCAGTAGGTTGCATCAACAAGTTCGCCCCTGCGCCGTGTCACCATGACTCCGGGAATCGCGAATTTCGCTGTATACTACGCGGCTGAATCGAGAGCGGCGGGCGACACGGCGAAAGTGGCGGAATTGGTAGACGCGCTGGATTTAGGATCCAGTGGGGCAACCCGTGAGAGTTCGAGTCTCTCCTCTCGCACCAGGATTCCCTGGTCAGGTATCCCCTTGAAATCAAAAGCTTAAAACGGGCTCAGGGCGCGGCCGAAGGCGGCGCCCGGCCGACAACGAAGGTCTACGAGGAATGCAGGTCACAGTCGAATCGACGGGCAAACTGGAACGGCGGATGCGCGTCGAACTGCCCGCGGAACGCATCGAAAAAGAAGTCGAAACGCGCCTGAAGCGGGTCGGCAGGACGGCCAAGATCAAGGGATTCCGGCCCGGCAAGGTGCCAGCCAAGGTCGTGCGCCAGCGCTACGGCTCCCAGGTACGCCAGGAAGTGCTCACGGACCTGATGGGCCAGAGCTATCGCGATGCCGTGCAGCAGGAAAACCTGAACCCGGTCGCACAGCCGCGCATCGAACCGGACGTTTCTGCGAAAAGCGACAGCTTTGCATTCTATGCCACCTTCGAAGTGCTGCCGGAGGTGCAGCTCAAAGGCCTCGACAAGATCAAGGTTGCCACGCCCGATATAGAGATCGGCGACGAGGATGTCGACGACATGATCGATAACCTGCGGCGTCAGAAAGGGACGTGGACCGAGGCCGACCGCGCGGCGAAGGAGGGCGACCGAGTCGTCGTCGATTTCGACGGCACGTTGAAGGGCGAGCCGATCAAGGGCGGCAAAGGCAGCGAAGTGCCGATCGTGCTCGGCGAGGGCCAGATGCTGCCCGATTTCGAGAAGGCGCTCTTCTCGGTCAAGGCCGGCGACGAAAAGTCCTTCAAGGTGAAATTCCCGAAGGACTATCATGCCGAGGAGCTGCAGGGGAAGAAGGTCGACTTCGCGCTCAAGGTGCACCGTGTCGAGGAACTCGAGCTGCCACCGCTCGATGACAGCCTGGCGGAGCTCTACAACGTCGAAGAAGGCGGTCTCGAGCGGCTGCGCAGCGACGTCAGGGACAACATGCAGCGCGAGCTGAAGCAAAAGATCCGCAGCGACATCCGGGAACAGGCGCTGACCGGCCTGCTCGAGGCGAATCCCGTCGAAGTGCCCTCGGCGCTGGTCCACCAGGAAGCGCATTCGATGCAGCACGAGGCGATGCGCCAGCTCGGCATCGAAGACCACGACCAGGCGCCGCCGCTCGACAACTTTCGCGAGGGCGCCGAACGCCGGGTTCGCCTGAGCCTTTTAGTTCGCCAGCTCGTGGACGACAACAATATCCAGGTGGACGCCGAACGCCTGAAAGCTCGGGTCGAGGAAATGTGTGCCGGCTACGAGAACGCCGACGACATGGTCGCGGCCTACCTGTCCAACCAGCAGGTCATGGCGCAGATCGAACCGATGGTGCTCGAGGAACAGGCGGTCGAGTGGCTGGTCGAACACGGCGACAGGAAAAGCAGGAAAGTGAGCTTCAAGGATTACATGAAACCGGCCGGGTGATAGACGAAACATGAAAGAATTCAAAGCTGCAAACGCAGGACACGATATGACCGCAACTTCCCTCAACCTTGTACCGATGGTCGTCGAGCAGACGGCCCGCGGCGAGCGCGCGTACGACATCTACTCGCGGCTGCTGAAGGACCGCCTGATTTTCATCGTCGGCCCGGTCGAAGATCACATGGCGAATCTGATCGTCGCCCAGCTCCTGTACCTGGAAAGCGAGAACGCGGACAAGGACATCCAGCTGTACATCAACTCGCCGGGTGGTTCCGTTACCGCCGGGCTATCGATTTACGACACGATGAAATTCGTGAACTGCGACGTCTCCACGATCTGCGTCGGCCAGGCCGCCAGTATGGGCGCACTGCTGCTCGCCGGTGGCACCAAGGGCAAACGCTACGCGCTGCCGCATTCCCGCATCATGGTTCACCAGCCGAGCGCGGGCTTCCAGGGACAGGCCACCGACATCGACATCCACGCGAAGGAAGTGCTTGAACTGAAACGGCGCCTTAACGAAATCATGTCCAAGGAAACGGGGCAATCCGTCGAGGTCATCGAGCGCGATCTCGAGCGCGACAACTTCATGAGCGGCGCGCAGGCCGTCAAGTACGGGCTCATCGACACGGTGCTCGGGAACCGGACCGAAATGAGCGCGTCCAAGAAGAAGGATTCCGATTAGAAATCAGCTGCTTAAGGCAGCGATTCGGCATAGTTGAGACGTGGCGCTTTGCACGCTCAAAGTGCCCATGTTATATACACGTAACGGTCGTAACAGACTGATTTTAGTGGCCAGAGGCAGGCAGGCATGAGCGACGATTCCCGCGGCAAGAACGAGGACGGCAAGCTCCTCTACTGTTCTTTTTGCGGAAAGAGCCAGCATGAAGTGCGCAAGCTGATCGCCGGCCCGTCGGTCTTCATCTGCGACGAATGCGTCGAGCTCTGCAACGACATCATTCGCGAGGAACTCGAGGACGCGGGCGAGACCGGCCGCGACAAACTGCCGAAGCCGCAGGAAATCAACGCGATCCTGGACGAATACGTCATCGGCCAGTCGCGTGCCAAGAAGGTCCTGTCGGTCGCAGTGTACAACCACTACAAGCGGCTCGACGACCGCGCCAGCGAGCGCAAGGACGACGTCGAGCTCGCGAAAAGCAACATCCTCCTGATCGGCCCGACCGGCTGCGGCAAGACGCTGCTTGCCGAGACGCTGGCCCGGCTCCTGAACGTACCGTTCACGATCGCGGATGCAACGACGCTCACCGAGGCAGGTTACGTCGGCGAGGACGTCGAAAACATCATCCAGAAGCTCCTGCAGAAGTGCGACTACGACGTCGAGAAGGCGCAGACCGGCATCGTCTACATCGACGAGATCGACAAGATCAGCCGCAAGTCCGACAACCCGTCCATCACCCGCGACGTGTCGGGCGAGGGCGTTCAGCAGGCGCTGCTGAAACTCATCGAGGGCACGATCGCCTCGGTGCCGCCGCAGGGCGGTCGCAAGCACCCGCAGCAGGAATTCCTGCAGGTCGATACGAGCAACATCCTGTTCATCTGCGGGGGTGCGTTCGCCGGCCTGGAAAAAATCATTCTCGACCGCTCGTCGAAGAGCGGCATCGGCTTTGTCGCCGACGTCAAGACCGGCGAGGACGAGAAGAAAGTCGGCGAACTGCTGCACGACGTCGAGCCCGAGGACCTGATTCGCTACGGCCTGATTCCGGAGTTCGTCGGCCGCCTGCCGGTGGTTGCGACCCTCGAGGAGCTCGACGAAGATGCGCTGGTCAGCATCCTGCAGGAACCGAAGAACGCGCTGACGAAGCAGTATCGCAAGCTCTTCGACATGGAGGGTGTGGAACTGGAGTTTCGCGAGGACGCATTGCGCGCGGTCGCGAAACGCGCCATGAAGCGCAAGACCGGAGCCCGCGGCCTGCGCACGATCCTGGAAAGCGTGCTGCTCGACACGATGTACGACCTGCCGTCGTCGAACAGTGCGAAAAAGGTCGTACTCGACGAGGCGGTGGTCAGCGGCGAAACGAAGCCGTACGTGATTCACGAGTCCGACGAACCGCCGACGGTCAACATCGAACAGCAGCGGCGGCCGACAGGCTCCGAC
>CALKYK010000175.1 GCA_938003715.1 uncultured Gammaproteobacteria bacterium | reverse complement strand
CGCTACGGCGTGATCTTCCTGCTGTTCATGGTCGGGCTCGAAGCAGACGTCGACGAGCTGATGCGAGTCGGCGCCGAGTCGATCCGCGTCGCGCTGATCGGCGTTCTCCTGCCGATCAGCCTGGGTTTCGCCGCCGTCTGGTTACTGCGCCCGGAGCTGTCTCTGAGTTCGAACCTGTTCATCGCTTCCACGCTCGGCGCGACGAGCGTGGGAATAACGGCGAACGTGCTGCAGGAAATCGGCCACGGCCGTTCACGTGAGGCGAGCATCATACTGGGCGCTGCGGTGGGTGACGACATACTCGGCCTGGTCATCCTCGCCGTCGTGTCTGGCATCGTCGTGACCGGCAGCGTGTCGATGCCTGACGTGCTGTCCGTAATCGCGTTGTCGGCGCTGTTTCTCGGGGGGGCAATCTACCTGGGTCCCAAGGTCGTCCGGTTCGGCGCCAACCTGATGCACAGGCTCGACATCGTCGAAGCGAAGATGTTCACCTCCTATCTTTTCGTCATGGTGCTGGCCTGGGCGGCGAACCTGGTAGGGCTCGCGACGATCATCGGTGCGTTCGCGGCGGGCATCATCCTGTCCGATGCATACTTCCACCGGCACGAGGTCGCCGGCGGCCAGAGCCTGTCGATCCGGGAACTGATCATGCCGCTCGAAGTCATCCTGCTGCCGATCTTCTTCATCCTGATGGGTATCCAGGTCAAGATCGAGACGTTCCTGTCCTGGCCGGTGTTGACGGTCGCGGCAGGGCTGCTGGTAGCCGGTATCATCGGCAAGCTGGCGAGCGGTCTCGGTGCGAGTCGCACCTCGAACCGGCTTGCGATCGGTATCGGCATGATGCCGCGCGGTGAGGTCGGCCTGGTGTTCGCTGCGATCGGCCGCACGCTCGGCGTGATCGACGACGCGATCTTTTCGGCGATCGTACTGATGGTGATGGTGACCACGCTGATGGCGCCCCCGTGGCTGAAACACGAGCTCAAGAAAGACGCGACCGCATCCGGACAGGTCAATGTCGGATGATACGGCGTCGTCACTTGCGAAACGCGAGCGGAACGTCCGAACCCTGTTGCATGGAGCATCGGATCCCGGCTTCCTGCAGACGCACATTTCGTGGATCGTGCTCGACGGAGAGTTCGCCTACAAGATCAAGAAGCCGGTCACGCTCGATTTCCTGGACTTCGCCTCGCTCGAAATGCGCAGGCACTACTGCGAGGAAGAACTGCGCCTGAATCGGCCCTGGGCGCCGGACCTCTACCTCGACGTCGTGCCGGTCACGCAAGACGGGCAACGGTGGCGAATTGGCGGTGACGGGCGGATTGTCGAGTACGCGCTGCGCATGCGCCGCTTCGACCAGGATCTGCGTCTGGATCGTCAGCTCGAACTCGGGCGGTTGAGCATCGAAGACATGCGCGAGCTGGGGGAGAAAATCGGCGGGCGCCACGAGCAGGCGCCGATCGTCGACCCGAGCCGCCGCGAGCGTGTCCTGTCGTTGACGGCGTCATTCATGCGCGACAACTTCGCCGCGCTCGACGGACAAATCGATGCACGACAGCTGGCGGCGCAGGCCCGCTGGACCGACACACAGCTCGAGCTGCACGAAGCGCTCTTCGGCGCGCGCTTCGACGCGGGTTGCTTCCGCGATTGTCACGGTGACCTGCATCTCGGCAATCTCGTGCGGCTGGACAGCGGGATCACCGCTTTCGACTGCATCGAATTCAGCGATGACCTGCGGCACATCGACGTGCAGTGCGATGTCGCGTTCCTGCTGATCGACCTGGTTGCGCGACGACGCCACGATCTCGCGTCGCATTTCTACAATCGCTACCTGGAGCGGAGCGGAGACTACGCCGGGGTCGCGCTACTCAGCCTCTTTTTCGTCTACCGTTGCCTCGTCCGCGCCAAGGTCGCGGGCATCCGCGCGCAGGAAGCACAGAGCGTGCCGCACCGTGAGCTTGCGGCGACGGAGGCACAGTTCTACTGCGATATGGCCACGCGCCAGATCGGCCGCCGGCCGCCGGTGCTGGTTGTCATGCACGGCTTTTCCGGTAGCGGTAAAACCTGGGTTTCCGGCCGGCTGATGGCGGCTCTGCCGGCGATCCGTATCCGTTCCGACGTCGAGCGACGGCGACTGCACGGTCTCGGTGAACGCGAGGCGAGCGGGGCCGGAATCGGCGAGGGTATCTACGACCGTTCGGGCAACCGTGGCGTCTACGCGCGTATGCACGAGTACGCGCGAACCATACTCGATGCCGGGCACGACGTTATTCTCGATGCGAGTTACCTGGACGCGGACGAGCGGGACCGCGCGCTGCGCCTGGCCGATGCATGCGGTCGGCGGGCCCTCATCGTCGACGTGACGGCGTCCCCAGATGTTCTCGAATCGCGCACCGAAAAAAGGGAGGTGGCGGGCAGCGACGCATCCGAGGCGGGCCTGGCGGTGCTCGCACACCAGCGCGACGCTGCAAGTCCGCTGACCGATGCGGAGCGAAAATTGACGGTCTCGTTCGAAAACCGCGACGGCGCCGACGTCGCGCCGCTGGTCGAATCGATCCGAGACGCGAACGCTAGATAAAACGCTGCCTGATGAAGCGGTGCAGCACCGCGGCGCCGACCGCGTCGCCCCAGACGTTGGTCGCGGTGCGGAAGCGGTCCAGGAACCAGTCCACGGCCAGCAGCAGGCCGATGCCTTCGACCGGCAGCCCGACCACGTTCAGTACGATAATCATCGTCACCAGTCCGGCCTGGGGAATGCCCGCAGCTCCGATGGCGGCAAGCGTTGCCGTGATGAAGATCAGCGACTGCTCGAACAGGCCCAGTTCGAGTCCGTATGCCTGGGCGATGAACATTGCCGCAGCGGCTTCGTACAGCGCCGTACCGGCCATGTTCACCGAGCTGCCGAGCGGCCGAACGAAGCGGCGAGCACGCCCGCCGATTCCGGCCCCCTTCGCCCGTTGCGACGTGATGGGCAGCGTCGCCCCCGAGCC
>CALKYK010000174.1 GCA_938003715.1 uncultured Gammaproteobacteria bacterium | reverse complement strand
TGCCACAGGCGGGGCCCTGGATGGTGGCGGTCAAGAACGCGTTCGGCTTCATGCTGCTCGGCCTCGCGATCTGGATGATGTCGCGGGTACTGCCGGGCACCGTGACGCTGGCTGCCTGGGGCGTGCTGGTGTTCATGACCGGCGTCTACATGGGCGGCCTGACCACGCTGGGGCCGGATGCCTCCGGCGTGCACAAGTTCGGCAAGGGCGCAGGCCTGCTTGCCGTCATCTACGGCGCCGTGCTGCTGGTCGGCTCGCTGGCCGGTTCGAACAGCCTGCTGCGGCCGCTCGAGGCGCTGAATGCCGGCGCGCCACGCGGTACCGATGGTGCCGTCGTCGCGGAACACCGCGGGCTGGATTTCGAACGTATCAAGACTACCGCGGACCTCGACGCCGCTCTCGCGCGCGCTGCGGCGAACGGCCAGACGACGATGCTCGACTTTTACGCCGACTGGTGCGTGTCCTGCATCGAGATGGAAGAATTCACGTTCACCGACGCGGACGTCCAGGAGGCCCTGTCGAATACGGTACTGCTGCAGGCGGACGTCACGGCGAACGACGAGGCGGACCAGGCGCTGCTCGAGCGATTCGGCGTCTTTGGTCCGCCGACGATCATATTCTTCGGCCCCGACGGCATGCAACGACACGGCTACGAGGTGGTCGGATACATGAAGGCAAAGGACTTTGCGGCACACGTCAGGACGGCGACCGGCGACAACACAACGATAAGCGCATCGAACTGAGCGAGACCCCGACAACATGAACCGAAATATCGTCCTGGTGCTGGGCGTGGTATTGCTGCTGGCCGCCGGCGCGGCCGGCTGGCTGACGCGCAGCCAGCTCGAGTCCGCACCGGACATCGTCCCGGATTCCGCGCTGCCCGCCGACGACGGCATGAGCCGCGTGGTCGCGTTTTCGATTCCCGACCTCGACGGCAACCTGCGCAGCCTCGACGAATGGGCCGGCAAGGCCCGGATCGTGAATTTCTGGGCCACCTGGTGTGCGCCCTGCCGCCGTGAAATCCCGCTGCTGAAGAAGACCCAGGACGCACACGGCGATGACGGCGTACAGATCATCGGCGTTGCCGTCGATTTCGTCGAGGAAGTCGAGGCGTACGCCGAGGAAGCGGCATTCAACTACCCGATTCTGGTCGGCCAGGAAGAGGCCATGGCGGCGGCAGCGCAGACCGGCGTCGAATTCATCGGCCTGCCGTTCACGATGATCGTTGCACCCGGCGGCGAACTGCTGCACGCGCACCTGGGCGAGATCCACGAACCGCAAATCGAGACCATCGTCGACGTATTTGCCGGTCTGCGCGACGGCACGCTCGACCTGGCGGCCGCCAGTGAGCAGCTGAAATCGCTCTGAGGCGTCGCGCCACGCGGTCCGCTTGCGTCATCTGCCCCGAAAAGGGTTAGAATTGCCGCCAACTTCGGCAAACGGGCAAAAAACTCCAACAAATGGCAAGTTTGCTCCTGATCAACGGGCCGAACCTCAATCTGCTGGGCAGCCGTGAGCCGGACACCTACGGCGCGACGACTCTCGGCGACATCGAGGCGCGCCTTACGGCGCTCGCCGCCGAACAGGGTCATGCGCTGGCCACGTTCCAGAGCAATGCCGAACACGAGATCGTCGAGCGCGTGCAGCAGTCCGCCGGGTCGGTCGATTTCATTCTGCTGAACCCGGGCGCCTTCACCCACACGAGCATCGCCATCCGCGACGCACTGCTGGCCGTCGGCGTTCCGTTCATCGAAATTCACCTGAGCAATGTTTTCGCCCGCGAGGACTTTCGCCACGCGAGCTATTTTTCGGATATCGCCAGGGGCTCGATTTTCGGCCTCGGCGCGCACGGTTACGAACTGGCTTTTGCAGCCGCCAGCCGACTACTGGCAGGGGACGAGTAAATGGATATCAGGAAGGTCAAGAAACTCATCGAGCTCCTGGACGAATCCGGCATCGCCGAGATCGAGATCACCGAGGGCGAGGAATCGGTGCGCATCAGCCGCTACGCGAGCGGGGCCGCCGTCGTGACCGCCCCGGCGCCGGCGCCTGCCCTACCGTCGCAGCCGCCCGCCGCGGCGGCACCGTCGCCGCCGTCGTCCGGCCAGGCCAGCCAGGAGGCGCCCGCAGCGCCCGCCGCCGATGCGGAGGAAGAAGGCCACGCGATCACCTCGCCGATGGTCGGCACCTACTACTCGGCACCTTCCCCGGGATCGGCGCCGTTCGTCCAGGTCGGCGATCGCGTCAACGAAGGCGACACTCTCTGCATCATCGAAGCGATGAAGATGATGAACCAGATCGAGGCCGAGGTATCGGGAACGATCAAGTCGATCCGGGCACAGAACGGCGACCCCGTCGAGTACGGACAGATCCTGTTCGTGATCGATCAGCGCGGCGGCGACTGACGGGCCCGCTTCGCGATGCTGGACAAGATCGTCATTGCCAACCGCGGTGAGATCGCGCTGCGCATACTGCGCGCCTGCCGCGAACTCGGGATCAAAACGGTGGCCGTGCACTCGACGGCGGACAACAACCTGAAGCACGTGCTGCTGGCCGACGAGACCGTCTGCATCGGTCCGCCGCCGTCGAGCGAGTCCTATCTCAACATGCCGGCGATCATCAGCGCCGCCGAAGTCACCGACGCGGTGGCGATCCATCCCGGTTACGGATTCCTTTCGGAGAACGCGGACTTCGCGGAGCGCGTGGAATCGTCCGGGTTCATTTTCATCGGCCCGCCGGCGAGCGCCATCCGGCAAATGGGCGACAAGGTCGAGGCCATACGTGCAATGAAAGCGGCCGGCGTGCCGACGGTGCCGGGCTCCGACGGACCGCTCGGGGAGAGCGCCGAGCAAAACCTCAAGCTGGCGCGGAAAATCGGCTACCCGGTCATCATCAAGGCCGCCGGGGGCGGCGGCGGTCGCGGCATGCGCGTCGTGCATTCCGAGGCGTCGCTGACGGCCGCCATCACGGTCACCCAGTCGGAAGCGGAAGCGGCGTTCGGCAATGCCACCGTGTACATGGAGAAATTCCTGGAAAGGCCGCGCCACGTCGAAGTGCAGGTGCTCGCGGACGGTCGCGGCAACGCGATCCACCTGGGAGAACGCGACTGTTCGATGCAGCGTCGCCACCAGAAGGTCATCGAGGAAGCGCCGGCGCCAGGCATCACCCCGGAGCAGCGCGCCCAGATCGGCGAGCGCTGCGTTCGCGCCTGCCTCGAGATGGGCTATCGCAGCGCCGGCACGTTCGAGTTCCTGTACGAGAACGGCGAATTCTATTTCATCGAGATGAACACGCGCCTGCAGGTCGAGCACCCGGTCACCGAGATGATCACGGGCGTCGATATCGTGCGTGAGCAGCTGCGCATCGCGAACGGCGAGTCGCTGCAGATCCGCCAGGAGGACGTGCAGCTGCGCGGCCACGCAATCGAGTGCCGCATCAACGCGGAGGACCCGAAAACCTTCATGCCGTCGCCCGGGCTCGTGCAGCTGTGGCACCCGCCCGGCGGCCCGGGTATTCGCATCGAAAGTCACATCTATTCAGGCTATCGCGTTCCACCCTTTTACGACTCGATGGTCGGCAAGTTGATCTCGCACGGCAGCGACCGACAGACCGCAATCGCACGCATGCGCAATGCGCTGTCGGAGATCGTCATCGAGGGCATCAAGACCAACGTGCCGCTGCACCAGGAAATATTCCAGCACTCGGCATTCCAGGCCGGCGGCACGGACATCCATTACCTGGAGAAGCGGCTGGGTTTGTGAGCGTTCCGCATGGACTGGCTCCAGCTCGCGATGCATCTCGACGATCATGATCCGGCCGTCGTGGAGGCCGTCTTCGAGCGCCGCGGCGCCCTCGCCGTGACCTACGCCGATGCGGCGGATGACCCGGTACTGGAACCCGCCCCCGGTGAGACGCCGTTGTGGAAGCACACCGAGATTCGTGCGCTTTTCGCCGCCGGCGTCGACGTCGATGCGCTGCGTGCGGCGCTCGGCACGGCACTGCATCTCGACGAGCCGCCGCCAATTCGCGTCGAGACGCTCGCCGACCGCGCGTGGGAACGCGAATGGCTCGCCGACTTCCGCCCGATGCGCTTCGGCCGCCGCCTGTGGATCGTCCCCGGCGGCGAGGCGGCCCCCGATCCCGAGGCCGTCAGCGTGACCCTCGACCCGGGACTCGCTTTCGGTACCGGTACCCACGAAACGACCGCGCTGTGCCTGGAATGGCTCGAGGCGGCGGAGCTCCGCGACAGGACGGTGCTGGATTTCGGCTGCGGCTCCGGGATTCTGGGCATCGCCGCGCTGAAGCTCGGCGCCGCGTCGGTGGACGCCGTCGACATCGATTTGCAGGCGGTCAGGGCCACCCGGCAAAATGCGGAGCGAAATGGCGTCCTGGATCGGTTGCGCGCGGGCACACGGCTGGACGACAGCGGCATTCGTTACGACGTCGTCGTCGCCAACATACTCGCGGGCACCCTGATCGAAACTGCAAACTCGATCTGCGACAGGCTGCGGCCGGGCGCTATGCTGGCACTGTCGGGCGTGCTCGGGCCACAGGTAGACGATGTGGCCTCGGCGTTCGCCGGGCGAATCGAATTCGCGCCGCCGCGTCTCAGGGGCGATTGGGCGCTCTTGACCGGAACCCGGGGCTGAGACCACGCAATGTACACACAATGCCCTGAATGCCAGACCGCTTTCCGCGTCACGGCCAAGGTGCTGCAGCAGGCAGGCGGCAAGGTCCGCTGTGGCGGCTGCGAACATGTTTTCAGCGCACTCGATTTCATGAGAGAGGAGATGCCGTCGTCAGGGGAGGAGGAGAAGACGGCAGCAACGAATGCAG
>CALKYK010000173.1 GCA_938003715.1 uncultured Gammaproteobacteria bacterium | reverse complement strand
CGTGTGGCAGGGACGAGCGCAGTCCGACGAACCGCTCAACAAGTGCATCGCCGAAATCCGTCGCCAGCTCGGCGACGATCGCGGCGCGCCGCGCTACATCGAAACGATCCCGAAACGCGGCTACCGGCTGATTGCGAAAGTGGCGCCGCTCGGCCAGGTACCGGAAGCGTCAACCGAACAGAAGGCCGGGCAGGCGCGCTGGCTGCGCTATGCGGCGGTCGCGTCGCTCGCGGTCATCGCATCCTGGCTGTGGTTCCGTTTTTCCTCGCCTGAACAAGCGGCGCCGGACAGCGTCGCGGTGGCGGTGCTGCCGTTCGACGTGCAGGGCAACGGCGCGGCGGAAGAAGCGTTCTCCGATGGCATGCACGAAGAGCTGATCGGTGCGCTGTCCACAAGCCGCGCGCTGTCGGTACGGTCGCGGCGCGCGACGCTGCCGTACCGCGACTCGGGGCTCGGCACCGCCGACATCGCCCGCGAGCTCGCGGTGGACGCCGTCGTCGACGGCAGCGTGCGCCGCGTCGACGATCGCCTGCGCGTGTCCGTGCAGCTGGTGAACGCCGCCACCGACAGCCAGCTCTGGGCCGGCAACTACGACGAGGACCTGTCGGTTGCCGACATCTTCGAACTGCAGGACCGGATCGCGAACGAAATTGGCACTGCGCTCGAGGTGACGCTGACGGCACCGGAAGATCGCACCGTGCGCGCGGTCCCGACAGAGGACCTCGCGGCCTACGAGCACTTCATGCTCGGCAAGTACCACTACCGCCGGCAGCTGCCTGGCGATCTCGAGGCGTCGGTGCAGAATTTCGAGGCCGCGGTCGCGCTGGACCGGGATTTTGCCGACGCCTGGGACTGGCTTGCGTACGCGTACAACCATGCCGCGACGGCATCCGGTCACCTGTCGCCGCACGTCGCCTACCCTAAGGCGCGCGCCGCGGCGCTTCGCGCGCTCGAAATCGAGCCGGAGCTCGCGACCGCGGTGTCGATCCTCGGCTACATCCGCGCCGTCTACGACTGGGACTGGATCGGCGCAGAGCGCGACCTGCGCCGCGCCGTTGCGCTGAGTCCCGGCGACAGCGGCACGGTGTGGAGTCTCGCGCACGTGCTCTCGATCCTCGGTCGTCACGACGAAGCGATCCGCCTCGTCACCGATTTCTCGGACCTCGACCCGTCGCTCGGCCGGCGCCATCGCGAGGTCGCAAACCGGCTGATGGATGCCGGTCGCTACGACGAGGCGCTGGCGCGTATCGAGATGGCCGCGGAACGAGGCGAGGAGCCGGGACAGATTCACGATGCCCGGGGCGTCGCGCTGTTCGCGAAGGGCGACGTCGATGCCGCGGTGCGCGAATTCGAGCAAGCCGTGCAGGCGAGGCAGCGCGCTTCGGCAACCGTCGCGCGACTGGCCGGCGCGTACGCGGCCGCCGGCCGCCGCGCGGACGCCGCGGCATTGCTCGAGGAGCTGCGCGAGCGCTCCGCGAGCGAAACCGTCTCGCCGATCACGATGGCGACCGCCTTTATGGCGGCCGGCGACGGCGACACCGCGCTCGAGTTCCTCGAGCAGGCCGCCCGCGACCGCGATCGCGGCACGCTCAGCCTGCCGGCCGATCCGTTCTTTCGTGCACTGCACGACCACCCGCGTTACGCGGCCCTGATCGACGCCTTCGCGCTGCCCGACGCCTGACCGAAAAAACGCCGGGTCAGGAAACGGTCAGGAAAATAGAAGTTTTTTATCAATGACTTGTGCTCCTCCGGTCCCGAGAATGCGGGCCCTTCATCGGCGGCCACTCGGCTGCCGGCAGCACCTGACCAACACAGAGGAGCAAGATCATGGTCGAGTTTCTGGGGTACCTGGGGCTGGCATTCATCCCCGCATTCATACTGCTGGACGCGTTTCGCGGCAGCCGTGAGTACAGCACTCCGCGCTGGTGGCGCGTGCGTGGCGTCATCGTCACCGTCTCGGCCGTCTGGCTGTCGATGGTCGTGGCGACGTTCTGGGCGAAACTGCTCGGCGACTACACGCTGTTCGACCTGTCCGGGCCGGGCATCGTGGCTGGCTCGATCGTCGGCATTCTCGTCTACGAGTTCGTGCACTACTGGTATCACCGCGCCATCCATCGCTTCGACGTCCTGTGGCGCTTCGCGCACCAGATGCATCACAGCGCGGAACGGCTGGACGCGTTCGGCGCCTACTACCTGCACCCGGTCGACGTCTTCTTCTTCACGACCTGGGGCAGCCTGGTGTTCGTGCCGCTGCTCGGCCTGGGCGCCGAAGCGGCCGCGATCGGCGCCGCGTTCCTGACCTTCAACGCGATGTTCCAGCACGCGAACATCAGGACGCCGCACTGGCTGGGCTACATCATCCAGCGCCCGGAGAGCCACAACATCCACCACGCGCGCGGCGTGCATCACTACAACTACTCCGACCTGCCGCTGTGGGACATGCTGTTCGGCACGTTCCGCAACCCGAAGACGGTGGAAGGCGTGGAGGCCGGCTTCTACGACGGCGCCTCGACGCGCATCCTGGACCAGCTTTTCTTCCAGGACGTGTCCGAGCCGCTGCCGGACGAGGGCGCTCGACACGACGACCGGCCGGTCGCCAGCGCGGGCGCCTGAGGCGTGAGGTCAGCCGGACGCGGGGTGCATCGCCCCGCGTTCCGGCAAGGCGTCTTCGAGTTCACGGGCGCCGCGATAGAGAAACCACAGCGCTACGGCCTGCACCACGTGGTACAGGTCGTTGTGATTGAAGTGCGGATGCAGCTCGATGCCGCTTTGCTGGATGGCGGCAGCGACGAACGAAGATGCGACGCCGGCGATAAGCCACGGTGCGCTTTTCGCGCGATATCCTGCATAGGCATGTGCCTGCAGTGAGGCAACGACGAGCAGCGCCGGCACGTAATAGAGAATGACGTAGCGAAAGTCGCTTTCGATCGACATCACGACGACGTACACGGCGAACGCGATTCCGTTGTAGACGTTGAGTCCGCTGCGCCAGCGTCGCGACAGGCGGGTGCCGGCGACGGTACCGCAGAGCGCCAGGAACGCGGACGCACCGATCGTATACACGGTGCTCTTCCAGATCACGGTACGGGCCAACGCGTCGAGGTACGGCGCGAAGCCGTGGCTGGTGCCGCCAAGGAATGCGCCGAGCCCGGTGCAGAAAAGTGCGATCGCCCACAGCCTGCGGCTCCGGTACCCGCCGCAATTCATCCACAGCCGGACTGCGAACGCGACACAGATCGCCGCCAGCAGGTAGTCCGTCAACGTCGTAACCGGCTCGGCAATCGTCACACCGAAGATGACTGCGTGGGGCTGCATCCGGGCATTCTACCGAATGCGCCGGTGCGTTATGCTGCCCGCTCGTACCGCTGACCCGATGCGCGCAATGACCACCACCCGCCGCCGTTTCCTGCAAAGTGTTGGTGCCGCTGCGCCGCTCGCCGCACTGGCACCGGGCGACGCGTCCGGCCAGCAGCAGGCAGGCGTTCCGGACTATTTTGCAGAGCTCGGTGTGCGGCCGTTCATCAACGCGATCGGTCCGTACTCTTCGCTCGGCGGCGCGGTCATGTGGCCGGAAGTGATCGACGCGATGGACTACGCGATGCGGGTCAAGGCGCGCATGACGGACCTGCACGACGCCGTCGGCGCACGCATCGCAGAGCTGACCGGCGCGGAGGCGGCCGCGGTCACTGCCGGCGCAACGTCGGCGATCATACTCGGCACCGCGGCCTGCATGACGCAGGGTGACGAAGCGCGCATGGAACGCCTGCCTGACACGAGCGGCATGCCGAATGAGGTCGTCATCCTCGAGAGCCAGCGCTACCTCTACGACCGTTCGATCCGCGCACCCGGCGCGGTGCTGGTCGAGGTCGCGTCGCTCGCGGAAGCCGAAAAAGTTATCGGCGAGCGCACGGCGATGTGCTTCTACCTGTTAAATCGGCCCGATCATCCCGGCATCGACGTCGACGACTACATTGCCCTTTCCCGGTCGCACGGCGTGCCGATCATGTGCGATGCCGCGACCACGGTGCCGCCTGTTGCGAACATCGCCGCCACGGTCGAACGCGGCTTCGATCTGGTGTGCTATTCCGGCGGCAAGGGCCTGCGCGGCCCGTACAGCGCGGGCCTGTTGCTCGGCCGCGCCGACCTCGTCCGCAACGCACGCATGAACGGCTCGCCGAATCACCGCGCCTACGGCCGCAGCATGAAGGTCGCGCCGGAAGAGTATCTCGGCATGCTGGTCGCAGTGGAAAAGAGCCTCGCGTTCGACGAGGAAGCGGAATACGAGCGGCAGCTGCGGCTGGTCAACGCGATGGGCCGCGAACTCGCTCGCATGCCGGGCGTCGGCATCGAGACGAAAGTGCCGGAAGGCGAGGCGCGCGAGCCGTACATCGAGGTGCGCTGGGACGCCGGCCGTTACCCGGTCAGCGTCGCCGACGTGAAGCAGGCGCTGCGCGACGGGAACCCGTCGATCGAGGTGCGCGCGCTGTTCCTGTCCGGCGGCCAGCTGCACCTGACCGCGGTGATGCTGAAGCCCGGCGAGGCCGAAATCGTCACCCGGCGCGTTCGCGAAATTCTGGAGGCGCACGCGTGAGCAGCCGGCGCCGATTTCTGAAGGGCGTCGCCGCAACGGTGCCCGTCGGCATCGTCGCCGGCGCCGCAGGCGCGGACGAAGCGCGCGAACCCGCACGCCGCGACTACTTCGCGGAGCTCGGCGTGAAACCGTTCATCAACGCGGCCGGCGCCTATTCCGCGCTCGGCGGCGCGCGCATGCGCGACGAGGTGATCGACGCGATGCGCTATGCCGCGAAGCGCAAGGTGAAGATGTCGGCGCTGCAC
>CALKYK010000172.1 GCA_938003715.1 uncultured Gammaproteobacteria bacterium | reverse complement strand
GCGATGGCCGGCATGCTCGCCGACGGGCGCATCTCGCCGCGCGTAACTGCCGCGTACCCGCTGGACGACTACGTCACCGCGTTTCGCAACATCGCGGAACGTCGCGTGCTCGGCAAGACGGTATTCAGTCTCCGCTAGCGAGCGTGCGGCGGAATCGTTGCATGCCGCGGATCCAGCGGTCGTGGTCGTTCGCCTTGCGCTGCACGTAGGTAGCCACCTGCGGGTGCGGCAGGATCAGGAAGCGGCCCTGCTCGATACCGTCGATGACCTGGTCGGCGACCTCTTCCGGGCGAATCACGCCGTCGACGTCGTTGCCGCCGAAGCCGCCGTCGAGCGACCCCGAGTCATCATCGATGCCGATCATGCGCGTTGCAACGGCCTGCGGGCAAACGACCGACACGCGTATGCCGTCCTCGCCGTGGGTGATGGCGAGCGACTCCGCAAATGCGACTGCAGCGTGCTTCGTCGCCGAGTACGCAGCATCGCCGATCTGGGAAAGCAATCCTGCCGCGGAGGCGACGTTGACGAACCAGCCGCCGCCGCGCGCGAGCATTTTCGGCACCAGTACGCGGGCTGCAACGACGTGTGCGAGCACGTTGATGCGCCAACAGAGCTCCCAGCGATCGTCGACCGCGATCATGCCGCCGCCGGCGCTGGCGGCGAGGCCGTCCGCGTCACCGTAGCCGACGCCGGCGTTGGACACGAACAGGTCGATTGCGCCGACGTCGACCTCGACCGACTCGATCATGCCCGTCAACGTCCTTTCGTCGGCAACGTCGACAGCGACGGGGATACCACCGATTTCCGCGGCAACCGTCTCGGCAGCGCCGCCGTCGAGGTCGGCCACGACCACATGCACCCCTTCGCGGGCAAGACGCCGACTGATTGCGCGACCAATTCCGTGTGCACCGCCGGTAACGACCGCAAGCCGGATATTTGCTTTCATGCGCGCAGTATATAGAACGACGGGCGGTGCCGGCCTCGTCGACCGTCGGCTACAATGCCTGCAACAATACGGCAACGATCCGGCGCGTGATGTGCGACCGGATCGCGTCCAGGGGGAAAACATGAAACATGTGCGCGTCGTCGCGACGCTGATGCTGGGACTGGTCGTCGCCGGCTGTTCGGAAGATGCCGGCCGGTCCGAGTCACTGCGCTTTGCCGTGATGACGTTTTCACACGAGACCTGCACGTTCTGTCCCGGCGGCGACAGCGGCATCGAGGCCTGGACGCGCATTCGGCCACCCTATAAGGGCGACGAAGTGCTGTCGGCGGGATCCTACATCGACGGCTTCGTACGGGCGGCAGAGGAGTACAGCGACGTCGAGCTGGTCGGTCTCGAGTCGCCGGCCGGCGTGTGGGGCGGTTCGTCGGCGAGCTGGACGACCGAAGAAGCGTTCGATCACTTCATGGACCGCATGCTCGACGACCTGCGCGAGGCCATGCCGGTCGACGGCGTATACCTGGCGCTGCACGGCGCCATGGCTGTGCGCAATATCCCCCGGCCCGAGGCCGAAATCGCACGACGTTTTCGCGAGGTCGTCGGAACGGACGTGGCGATCGTCGGCTCCTTCGACCTGCACGCGAACGAGGACGAGGAGTTCCTGCGCTGGGCGGACATGGCTTTCATCACGAAGCGCTACCCGCACTACGATTCGGGGCTGCAGGGCGACCGCTCACTGCGCGCACTGGTTCGCATCGCGCGCGGCCTTTACAAGCCGACGACGGCAACGCGCAAGCCGGGCGTCATCACGCCGACTGTCGTGCAGTGGACCGGTCGCTCGCCGTCGATGGACATCATGGAGCGCGCACGACGCTGGGAATCGCGGGAGAAAGACGTGTACGTCAGCGTCGCGTACGGCTTTCCGTGGTCCGACGTGCCGGATGTCGGCGCAACCGTGCACGTGATGACCAATAATGACCGGGAACTGGCAGAGCGCATCGCCGACGACATGTCGGATTTCATCTGGCGCGTGCGGGAAGACCTGTTTCGCGACGAGTTTGCGCAGCCCGCCGTCGCCGCGGAACGCGCCGCGTCAGCGTTTGCGGCCGGCGACACGCCGATCGTACTGGCCGACTACAGCGACCGCAGCGGCGATGCGACCTGGATGCTCGAACAGGTCATCGAGCAGCAACTTTCCGGCGTGCTGGTGGCAACGATCCGCGACGAGCGCGTCATCGACTCTCTGAAAAGCGCCAATGCGCAGGCAGCCGATCGCTTCAGCATGCCGGTCGGCGGATTCGCCGGACCCGCGAGCGGCTCGCCGGTCAAGGTGGACGGCACGCTGACCTGGTTCGGTCCCGGCCTCGACTACGACGAGGTTGCCGTGGTTTCGTTCGGCGATCGCAACGCACTGATCATTACGCCGGCACTGGAACAGGTGATCTGGACCGAGCAGCTCGAGTTCGGGCCGCTGCACCCCGACGACTTCGATATGTTCGTGGTGAAGTCCCGCGTACACTTCCGGCGCGGCTTCGCCGAAACCGGCTACGCAAAGACGATTGTCATCGTCGACGCACCGGGACCGTTCGTCGGGACCGTTCACCTGGACGCGCTTCCTTACGAAAACGTTGACCTCGGCAATTATTATCCTTACGGCACACCGCCGTCACGACAGTGACATCGCCCGGAGACAATCGATGAAAAATCTGTTTTCAATGGAAAACTCGCTCGAACTGGTTGCCACCCTGATCACGATCGGCGCTCTGCTTGGCGTGCTGCAGACGTTCATCATCGGCAAGCACTTCGTCATCCCGACGATGATCCTGTTCCTCGCAATCGTGTTCGGCAACCTCGCCCGTTTCGGGCTGCGCGGGGAGCGCTGGGCGAAGCAGCTGCTGTTCTGGATTTTCTTTCTCGCAACCTGCCATGCGTTCATGGCGCTGTTCTGGGCGAAGACGCCCCGGGAACTGCTCGGTGATGCGTTCCTGCCAGTTTATGGTGCGGTCTTCGTCGTGCTCGGCGTACTCTGCTTTCTCTATGCGCGCCGGCACGCGCTGTTCGGCAAGCCGGCGTCCCCGTAAAGCATCATTTCGTCACGTTCGACACCAGCACGCCGTCGATGACGGTGCCGACGGCGTGCGTCGTGTACTCGAACGGATCACCGTCGTACAACGCCAGGTCGCCGTCCTTGCCGGGCTCGATGCTGCCGACGCGAGCATCGATACCGAGGATGCGAGCCGCCTCGATCGTGACCGCGCGTAGCGCCTGGTCGAACGACAGGCCGTGCTGCAACGTGACGGCCGCCTCGAACAGCACCACGCGCGTTTTCGGCACGTAGCCCTCGAATCCGCTCTGGAACGCGACCGGAATGCCTGCTTCGATCAGCCGCGCGGCCGTCGTGAACGACAGGTTTTCGCGCTCGCCCGAAGCGCGCGCCATCGCCGGGTGGATCACGACCGGGATCCCCGCGGCGCGGATTTCGTCGATCAAGAGATAACTTTCCGCGGCGCCGTCGAGCACGATGTCGATGCCGAACTCCTCGGCAATGCGCAGCGCAGTGGAAATGTCGTTGTGCCGGTGCGCGGTGACCAGCAGCGGCGTATCACCGGTCAGGACCCGTGCCAACGACTCCATACGCAGGTCACGCGTTGGCGGATCTTTTTCGTCATCGCGCTCCGATGCCTCCATGTCCCCCAGATACTTGCGCGCTTTCAGCAATTCGGCACGCAACATCGCAGCAACCTTGCTGCGCGTTCCCGGGCTCTGGCGGGCGTCGCCGCCCGACATGACGGCGCCCTCACCGATCGTGGCTGCGACCATGGCCGACGGCACGACGACCGCGTCCGCCACCGTGTCGCCGCTGGTTTTCGCGATCAGGGTCTGGCCGGAAATGATCTCGCCCGGGCCGTGACCGCTGTGAATGGTCGTGATGCCGAACGTCCGCAGCCATTCGATCAGCGGCTCACGCGCGTTGTAGGCGTCGACGGCGCGCAGTTCCGGCTGCATGGCCTCGGAACGCTCGAGCTGGTCCTGGTCGCCGTCCTGGCTCAGGTAGCCGACCATGCCGACGACCGTGTGCGCGTCGATCAAGCCGGGTGTCACAACGGCGGCATCGACGACCTGGATGCCCGCCGGCACCGCGACCTCCGATGCCGGTCCAACCGCAGCGATGCGTCCGTCGCGAATCAGGACCACGCCGTTGTCGATAGGCGCACCGGTCACAGGGTAAATGCGCTCGCCGCGCACGGCGATGTCGGCGGCCACGGCGGCGCCCACGGGCAGCATGCACGCGGCGGCAAGAGAAATCAGCAGGCGCTTCATCGATGACCCTCCGCGTAGCCGTGGAACTCGAACGCAGTCGACGGCTGCAGGACACCAAAGCCGCCCTCGGCAACCGCACGATCGTCCGGGTCGCTGCGGTCGAAGCGCTTCACGCCCTCGACCCAGGTTTCGAGCACCTGCGTGTAGACACTGAACGGATCGCCGGACAGGACGACGAAATCCGCGTCCTTGCCTCGCTCCAGCGTGCCGATGCGGTCTTCGAGATCGAGCATCCGTGCCCCCGCCAGCGTCATCGCCTCGAGCGCTTTCTCGCGTGACATGCCGGCCCGCACGCCGAACGCGGCCTGGCGCAGGAACAGGCGGGAGTCGGTAACGTAGTCGTCGGTGTGGAAGCCGACCTCCGCGCCCGCACGCTCCAGCGCCGGCGCGTTTTCGAAATCCGTGTACTGCGCTTCGAGTTTGCCCCCCGGACTGTCGATGACGATCAGCGAAACGGGCACACCGGCAGCGGCAATCTCGTCGGCCACGCGGTGCGCCTCGCTGACGTGGTGCAGCACGACGCGAAAGCCGAATTCCTCCTTCAATCGCAGCACCGTGAGGATGTCGTCGTGCCGGTGCGTGTGGTGATGCACCATGCGCGAGCCGTCGAGCACTTCGAGCAGCGCCTCCTTGCCGAGGTCGCGGTCGGGCATCTTGCTCGCGTCGCCGTCGGCCGCCTCGATTTTCGCCGCGTATTCCTGCGCCGCAACAAACTGCTGCCGGACCAGCGCGGCAGCCTTGGCCCGGGTGCCGGGAAACGGCGGGTCGCGCCTCGGGTTGGTGCCGTTCGCCATTTTCATGCCGCCGGCAACGCGCCCGTCGGGCCGCTTGTAGGCGATCGACTCGATCGAATTGCCGTCGCGCAGCTTGACGTAAATCGTCTGGCCACTCATCAGGTGGCCCGACCCGGACATCAGGTTTGCCGTCGTGACGCCGCCGGCCAGCGCGCGCCGAACGCCCGCGTCGCGCACGTTGATCGAGTCGAGAACGCGTGCCTCTGGCTGGATCGGCGCGGAGCGGTCCGCGCCGGCAACCTCGCCGATGTGGCTGTGCGAATCGACGAGGCCGGGAATGATGACCTTGCCGGTCGCATCGACGACTTCGGCGTTGCGCGGAACCCGAACGCTTCCCGCCGCGCCGACCGCGACGATTTCCGCATCCTCGATGACCAGTACGCCGTCCTCGATCGGCTCGGACGCCACCGGCATGATCGTTGCGCCGGTGAACGCCAGCGTTTCGGCGCCGGCTTCCCCGGCAGTAACGGCTGCAAGGAGGGAAATGGTCAGCATGATCGGCAGCGCCTGCGACGGCTTTGTCATCGGTTTCTCTTTTTTTGTTCGCGTCGGACGGCCGACCATACCGCAATCGCCTTTGCGGTACTAACCGCGACGGTAGCGGCCGCGCGCTGCCGACCCTATAGTTGTGCATCCGCCGGTGGGGGAGAAGTACGATGATTTCGGGCGCACACGCAGTCATTTTCAGCAGGGATGCGAATGCGGATCGCGAATTTCTCCGCGACGCGCTGCACCTCGATGCGGTCGACGCCGGTGGCGGCTGGCTGATTTTCGGCTTGCCGCCGTCGGAACTGGCGGTCCATCCCGACGACGTGGGTGAGCGCCACGAACTGTACCTGCTGTGCGACGACATCGAGGTGCTGGTCGCATCGCTCGACAAAAAAGGCGTGCACTGTGCGCCGCTGGAAGAGCCGATTTGGGGACGCCTGACGTACGTGACTATGCCCGGCGGCGGGCGGCTCGGCATCTACGAACCGAAACACGCGCGGCCCGAATCGAAACGCTGAGTCGGGCCGTGCACGAAGCGGAAAAAGCCGAAACGCTGATCTTCGATCTCGACGGGACGATCAGCGACCCGTTCGTCGGCACGTCCCGGAGCGTCAACTACGCGCTCGAGTCG
>CALKYK010000171.1 GCA_938003715.1 uncultured Gammaproteobacteria bacterium | reverse complement strand
TGCGGCGGCCGGACTTGCCGTGCTTTCGATCGTGGAGCTTCGGAAATGTGCGGTATCGCCGAACGGCGAGCCGTCGTGATTCGCCTCAACGGCCGCGACGTAAATTGTCACGGGGAGCGCGAGTGCAGTCGGGAGTTGCCAGCGCAACGCCCATGAGATGGCGCCGTTGACCGGGTCTGGAGTGGTCGAACGCGCTGCAGCGCCGATTGCCTCGATATTTTCCGACGCTGCACGTAGTCGTCCGGCGTTTCCGTTTGACGCTTCAATGAGCATCTGCAGCCCGGCGATTTTTGCGTTCGGCGCTGCCAATACGACGGCAATGTCGTAGCTCTCGCCGGCGACCGGCCGGGTGGGCAGCCCGACCAGCGAAAGTGCACGCGAGTCACGGACCGCCTCGTAGTCGAAATGACACTGTCCGCAGTTGAACTCGGTATCGGGCAGCGCCGCGCCCCAAGGCGCACCATCGGGAAACGCCGCGGCATTTGCTGCAGCAAAAGAGAGAACGGCTGCAGTCAGCCGTCGGTAACGACTCACGACGCGCTATTTATCCGGTTCGACGACGGCGCGGCCGACATAGTTAGTGTCGGTGCCGAACCAGACCGTACCCGACGGCTCGTGGTAGTGCATGTGCCGGATCGTGCCGCCCCCGGAACCGACAGGCGTTTCGCTGAAGAATGTCTCTGTTTCAGGATCGAAGCCGACAAACACGTTCGGCTGCACCCCGGATGCGACCATCCAAAGGCGACCGCGACTGTCGGACGCCATGCCGTACGGTCGCGCGTTTGCGCCCTGCGGCATCAACCATTCCTCGAACGTGTCTGCCTCCGGATCGTAGCTGCCGAGGTATCCGGCAGCATAGTCGACGTACCAGACACGGCCGTCGTCGGTAACCTCGAGCCGCCGAGGGCGCGCTTCTTCGCGGGGCAGGTCGATCTCGTCGAACTCGAGCGTATCCGGATCGATGTGCGCCAGCTTGTAGGTGCCGAACAGCACGACCCAGATCGAGCCGTCCGGCGCGATCTTGATGCCGTAGGGGCGCGAACGCTCGGTGCGCGACGCGATGAGATCGACCTTACGCGTGTCGATGTTGAGACGGCCCATCATGTTGCCGCCCTGCACCGTGAACCAGATATTTTCCTCGTTCTCGTCGAAGATCAGCGTGTGCGGATCTCTTGCCGCCGGGTCCGGCATCATGATTTCCTCGATCTCGCCAGTGTCCGGATCGTAGCGTCCGATCAGCCGGGTGAGATTGCCGGCGTACCAGACGATGCCGTCCGAGCCGACGATTAGGTTGTGCGGACCCGACCCGTCCTTCAGGTCGATTTTCGTGAACTCTCCGGACGGCACGTCGAGGTGCGCGAGGTAACCGGTGCGCTGACCGACGAACCAGACGGAGTTTTCGTTCTCTGCAAACGGATCACGCGGGCGCGATTCCTCGTAGGGAACCTGCCACTCCCGTATGTCGATCGGATCGTTCGCGAGCGCCGGCAGCGCGACTGCCATGGCAGCGATAAGTAGTGTAGTGCGACGCATTTTTCCCTCCCGATAGCGCGCGGGCCGATCCGCGTGCCGGGAATCAAGCTATCACAGTTCTATGGCGGAACGGATATTGCGGCTGCGCCCGATAAGCGGTTTTACGGTGGGCAGGGCGGCTCGACGGGGCTGACCGCTCGGCAGTCAGCGGGCGCTGGCCTCGAGGTTCAGTAGCGCCGGCACGTCCTCGGGCTTGTACAGGTCGATTTGCGACAGCGCGATCGGCTCGTTCGGCTTTGCCGTGACGACCAGCGTCGACTTGCCGTCGAGAAACTCCTGGTAAGGCCCGAGTATGAAATCGTCAAAAACGACGCCGTTCGACTCGCCAAAGTAGTTGAATGCATCGAGCTGCGCCTGCCGGGTTTCGGCATCGCTCAGTCCCCGGCGACCACAGTATGCGCGGATTCGTTCGTTGAGCGAGCGATCGGTGTACTCGATCTGCATGTCGCTGAGCCGCGGGCGGAATGCCGCACCCCGCGACAGCTCGCTGGTCATGTCGCCGTCCATCGTGAACACGGCCTCGAAGTCCCACATCGCTTCGCTGCGCGTCGACATCTCGATCGTGTAGCTGGTCCGGCCGCTGTGCGCCGCCATCGACATCGAGAAGACCTGTTCGTCGTAGCCGAGCCCTTCCAGTGTGGCGGGTGACAGGCCGTACTTGCCGGTGCACTCGGCAGCAGCGCCCGAATCGTCGCTGATGCCACGCGCCTGCATCGAAAAATCGTACAGCGCCCGGTAGTAGTCTGCGTCGGCCGGCATGTGCAGGCCTTCGACGAGAAAACCGATCGAGCTCGGCATGCCTTCGCGCATCAGGTCGTTGAAGTCGGTCAGCGTAAGCAAAGACAGGAAGCTCGGCGTATCGATGCCGATACGGTCGATCAAAAGCGGGTCCTCGAACCCGTTCACCTGCACCTTCACGCCGACGACCGTCAGCTCGCCCGTGACTGTGGATTCGACACCTTCGTATTCGAGCTTGGCATACGGCGATGCCATCAGCACGGCGAGGTCCATCGCGTCGCTAACCTCGCTGTGCAGGTAGTACTTGGTGCCGGCGTACGCCATGCCGCCGGCGACGAGGAGCAGGAGAATGAGTTTGTTCATGCCACGGTCCAGGCGAGATCGGAAATCGTTACCGGGATTGTCGCCGCGACAGGGGCAGGTCTGAACTTATTGCGTCACAAAACCGGGCGATCGGGCTCACAAAAATGTATCCGCAACGTAAATTCGGCCGGTAAATCGTTACATCTGCATGTCTGCCATCCACGTGCGGCTGCCACCAAACTGGCGCCACCAACACATGCACGAGGAGCACCGGGATGAAAACCTGCATAACGAAGGCGGGCGCGAGCGCCACGCTGGCATTGATGCTGTTTCTCAGTGGCGGCCAGGCTGGCGCAACGAAACCGCATCCGGAAATATTTCCTGCCACGAATCGCGTCGACGTGGTCATAGCCCTCGACGTCAGCGGCTCGATGTCCGGCCTGATCGAGTCGGCCAAGCAGCGACTCTGGGACATCGTCAACGAACTCGGCCGCGCACAGCCGCAGCCGGACCTGCGGCTAGCCATATTGACGTACGGCAATCCGGCGTACGGCGAGCAGGGCGGCTACGTCCGCATCGACCTGCCATTTACGCGGGACCTCGATGCCGTCAACGAGACGCTGTTCGGGTTTGGCACCAACGGCGGCGACGAGTACGTCGCGCGTGTCGTCAGTACCTCGGTCAGCGAACTCGACTGGAGCCGCGATCCAAACGCGCTACGGATCATCTTCGTTGCCGGGAACGAGGCGGCGACGCAGGATCCACGCATAACTATGCAGCAAGCGACGACGGCTGCCGCCCGGGCGGGCATCGTCGTCAACACGATCTACTGCGGCGGCGAAAACGACAGCGTCGTGGCCGGCTGGCAGCAGTACGCGTCGATGACCAACGGTTTTTTCGCCAGCATCGACCAGGATGCAGCGGCCGTCGCCAATATTGCGACGCCCATGGATGCCGAGCTGGTACGACTGAACCAGGCCTTGAACGAAACCTTCGTCGCCTATGGCACCGGCGGCAGGGAGCGGCGCGACAACCAGCTTGCACAGGATAGTAAAGTCGCCGGATTCAGCGCGCCGGCGATGGCCAGCCGGGTCGTGACCAAGGCCGGCGGGCTGTACGACAGCGCGGACTGGGACCTGGTCGATGCAGTTGCCGAGGGCAAGGAACTCGACGAGATCGAAGCGAAAGATCTGCCCGAGCCGCTGCGTGAGATGAGCAAGGAGGAGCGGGCTGCCCACATCGAGGCGATGTCGGCGCGCCGGCAGGAAATTCAGGCGCAGATTCTCGAACTCGACAAGGTGCGCCGGGATTATATTGCCGCCGAGAAAGCCAGGCGTATTGAGACAGCGGGGAGCGGCCTCGACGACGTCATCCAGGCCGGGCTGCGGACGCTCGCGGTCGAAAAAGGTTACTCGTTCGACGACTGACGGCTACCGTCGGACCCACGGCACGCGGCGCTACGGCGCCGCGTGCTGCTCCATCCGCGCTATCGCTTCCTCGCTGACCCACTCCCTCGCATGAAAGCGGCGTCCGTACTCGACGGGTGTGACGTCGCGATACTCGTGCAGCGACTCGTCCTCAATGAAGCGAATACGCTTGCGAATCGATGCCTTCACCGCCGGATCGGCGCCGTGGTGCAGTAGCATGCGCGCGAACGCGGCGTCACGTTGGCGGCCGCTGCGATACGCCTGCGAAACGACCGTGCCGTGCAACGGCGTATGGCCGCCGAAGCCGTCGTCATCGTGGGATGCTCGGGCGTTGACGTCGGCGCCGCGCTGGATCAGCCAGGTGCCGACGTCCCGTTCGTCGAAGTCGATGGCCAGGTGCAGCAGCGTTGTGCCATCGAGTGGCGTGCCGTGCAGGGCGAGCGACTCGTCTTCGTGACAGCCGAGTTCGGGTGGATAGATTTCGCGGTGGACGAATCGTCGCGCTAGCAGAGATGCGTCGTTTTCGAGGTGCCTCTCCAGGTCACGAATGCGGCCGCGGTGAAACGCCATTGCCGGCGTGTCGGGATACGTGATGCCCTGTCTCTCGAAAAAATCGAGGCAGGCGTGTTTCGCCGCAGGATCGCGATAGTAACCTTCGAGCAGCAGCGCGACAGGTTTTAATGGATTGCCATCTTCATCCGTCAACGGCGCGCCGATATCGGCAAGGAATTCGAGCCCGGATAAGTTCAGCGTCTCGCAGGGCCCCATCACGACGCCTGGCGCCGGCACCGTTCCGGCATTGATCAGCTGGCGCGCGAATTCGCTGCGTCCTTTCAGTATGGCCCTGTCCAGTGCCCAGTCCCGGTCCTGCCCCGGGATGGGAAGCAGCGCCGCGAAAACCCGCGACGCACCGATCTGCGCCGCACAGGCGAGGGGCGGTCCCCAGTTCGAGGTTGCGCCGTTCACCCGCTCGTGCAACAACTCGGGATGGCGGCGCAACATCGCCAGCACGGCATCGGCGTCGTCGTCGAGCATTGCATTGTAAAGGACGACAGCGCGTCCGAACCGCGGCCAGCTCGCGAAGTCGTGGGCGCGGGCGATGACGAGTTGCGCGTCGGAAAGCTTTGCCGCGCCATGTTGCGGCGGGTCGGGATGAAACCGTTCGAATAGCTCGCCGGCCTGCGCCATTTCGCGCCTGTAATCGCGCAGCAATTCCTTCGCGCGTTTCTTTTGCTGGTCGAGATTCGTCCGGCCGAGCATGCGCCAGCGCGGCTCGGTAGATCGGTTCATGACGGGCCTCCTCTCCGTATACCCGCGTCCGCAATCGGGCGGAAAGAAGGAAGCAGGGTCTTCCGCTCGTCTCACTCTCAGGTGGGCGCTGCCCTTTCCGCGGACCGGTCGCGTCCTGCACGCAATTTGAGCCTAGGCGCCGAAGCAGGCACGGTCAATATGACAGCGGCAAAAAAAACCCCCGCACGATTCGTGCGGGGGTCGAGCCAGTCCTGCCGGGTCAGCGGGGGATGTTCTCACCCGGCGGTAACAGGTCGGGACACCTTCCCTTACGGCTCCAGTATGTAGACGAAGATCTTGTATGCCGTGAACACGTTCGTGTCCGCGTCGTAATGGCCGCGCGCGAACATCGAGCGGGCGGCATTCGTGCCGTCCAGCTCGAGCGAGAGCGCGGTGACGAAGTCCGTAAAGTCGGCATACAGCTGCAGGCTGTCGGTGGTCTTGACCACGAACAGCTTGCGACCGGTTTCACGCGGCTTGATCATCGTGTCCGGCAGCTGGGTCAGGTCGATAAGGACCGGGCCCTGCTTGATGTGGTGCCGCTGGTCGATGTCCGGGTTGCCGTTCCACAGCACCAGGCCGGACTCGTCCATCATCGTGAACGGCATGGTCGTGCCCTCGGCACCCCAACCGACACCGAGCGCGCTCTTCACGTCGGAAAAGTCGATGATCGTGCGACCCTCGAAGTCCGGCGGTGCGGCGCCGAACGCGTTCGGGAAGCCCCACGCCGAAATCGGACGGCCGGTCGCGTTGGCATCCATAAACAGCGGTCCGGTCGACACTTCGTAGTTGTCCGGATCGGCGTCTGTCGACGGTTCGCAGCCACCCGTGCACAGGAAGTTGAAGATGCCAACGCGGCGCCGGTCGATCGCATGCAGGTCGATATCGACCTGGCCCGGATGAATGGCGTTGACCGTACCGATCAGGTGCGTCACGTGCATCAGCACAGCGCCTTCGCTGGCGTCGATGTGCACGCCCAGTTCGTCATTGGCCGTTACCTCGCCACGGATCGTGACTCGCTGGCCGACGGAAATGGCGCTGATGTCCAGCAGCCGGTCAGGCATGCCGAGCGGCCTGTCGGTTCTGTATACCTTGTATACCCTGGTATTCGGACCAACCGTCACGGTGACGTCGTCGCGGAAGAACGAGGGCCGGTCGTTGGCGGCATCGCTGAGGATTACAGTTCCGCCGCGTACGACGAGTTCGTTGTCCATGCGCGAAATCACGTTGCCTTTGACCGCATCCTTGCCATTGCCCGGCACGCTGGTGCCTGCCAGGACAATGTTCGCGGTGAACGAGCGCTCGGCGACGTTGAGCGTGCCCTGGGCCACCGTCAGCGTACCGGTACCGGCGGCCTCGAGTGCGCGCAGGCCCTCGGCGCCGACGTACGGCACTTCGTTCACTTCGAAATCCGTGTCGTCAGTCACGTTGACCTTGATGCGGCCGAAGTCACCGGCGGCGTCGTAGAAGGGCCGGATCGCCGCGATGTAATACATCTCATCGACGTTCGCCTCGATGAAGCGGCCACGGACACGTATCTCCTTCGTGTCAACGGGGTCGAGCTCGGCGACGATGAAGGGCTCTGCGACCGCTACCGCCGGAGTCGGCGCGATGTCGACGTCATGCGATGCACCGAGGTCGAAATCGAGCGTCAGGAGCGACGTCGTCCGCCGGTTGATCGCGAGCTGGTTGCGGTCGTCGAGCTTGATCTTCAATTCAGTTACCGCCAGCGGATTTCCATCGGCATCGACGATGACAGCGTCCTTCGCAGCGCCGCTCGCTTCGACGACGAACTCACCGTCCGTGTAGTCGAGCGTGACGCTGCCGGCGACGTAAACGCCCGGCGGCACGGTGGCGACGCTGACGAACTCGGTCATATCCACGTACTGCGAAAAATCGATGCGGGTCGAGTTCGGCAATACGTCGATGGTCGTGCCGTTCGCTTTTTCGAGCGTTAGCTTGACGACCTTGACCGTATAGCTCAGGAAATCGCCATCGTCGTCCGTCAGGCCGATGATGAGCGATCCGCACTCATCAGCGGTCGCGGGATCGTTCGGATCACACTGCGCAGCGACGGGCGGCGGCGGGGGGGATTGGGTCGTGCCCGCGCTACCGCCACCACCACAGGCGGAGAGCGCGAACGTGATGAGCAAAAACGCGATCGACATCCAGATTGTCTGCGTTTTCACGCCGCCGGGGAGGCGGTTGTTGGAAACGTTCATGCTGATCTCCTTCTCACAAGCGAAGTCCGTATCGCTACTAACGGGGCAGGAGCGATCCGGTTGACGGCAGGGATCTGCTGTGCACCGGTCCGGCGTGGCGAAATCGTGGCGCGACTCGACGTGATTTTCGGAGAACACAAAAAAATACAGGGACTTATCTTGTATTCCTGCGGCAACGTGTCAAAATGCGATGAGCTTGGCAGCAGAAACCCGTATGAGCACCACCTCTGATACCAAATCGGCAGGTCCGGTCCCCGTGCGGCGTCGCAGGCCGCCCCCCGGCGAGCGAAATCGCGGCGCCGTCGATGCACTGCAAACGAAGATCGCCGTCAACCTGCAGAATCTGGATGCCGACCGCTATATCGAGCAGCTGCGCGACAACGTGGCAGAGACTCCCGACGCCACCGGCTGCGATTCCGCTTTCATTGCGCTGTTCAACAGCGATGTCACGGCATTCGGTACCGTGCTTGCGTCGAGCAGCGTCTTCTCCACCTGCCATGCCGATGCCCTGACCGGAGAACTGCTGGTCAACTGGCCGTGGCTTTCCAGGCGCCTCGGGCACCTGAAGTTGATCGAGATTTGCGACACTGACGCGCCGCCCCGCGGGGCGCGCGACGAATACCAGCGCCTGTCGGAACTCGGCATGGGATCGGCGCTGATCATCGGCTTTACCGTTCGTGACGAGACCGCAGGCTTCCTTGCGCTGGCCAACGAGCGCGCGGTCGAGTCGTGGGATGCGAGCCTGCACCTGCTTATCAAACTGCTGGGTGCGTCCCTCGCCTCGGGTCTGGAGCGCATGCGTGCCGTCGCGATGCTCGACGAGCTGGAACAGAAGAACGAGCTGGTCAACCTGACCGCCAACGACGGCATCTGGGATTTCGACGGCCAGACCAAGCGCATCAAGCTGTCGCGGCGCTGGAAGGAAATGCTCGGTTACGATGTCGATCGCGAGGACGTCCTGCCGGACTGGTATCGGCTGGTGCACCCGGAGGACATGGCGCGCGTGCAAAAAAAGATGCGCGAGCATCTCGAAGGCAAGAGTGACTTCTTCGAAAGCGTGCATCGAATGAAGCACCAGGAAGGAGACTATCGCTGGATGACGAGCCGCGCGAAGGCGCTGCTCGACGATCGCGGGCGCCTGATCCGGCTGATCGGTGTCGAGGTCGACATTACCGAGCGCAAGCTGTACGAGGAAGCGCTGTTCCGCGAGAAGGAGAGCGCGCAGATTACGCTGCGGTCTATCGGCGACGGCGTCATCACGACCGACGCCGAGTGCAACGTCGAGTACATCAATCCGGTGGCCGAGGAGCTGACGGGCTGGAAGGTGGACGACGCCAGCGGACGGCCGATCGACGAGATCTTCCGCGGCTTTCACGAGGAGACCTGCGAGCCGCTCGAGAATCCGCTGGCCGTGTCGATCCGGCGCGCGCGTTCGATCAAGTCCGTACGCCCGACGCTGCTGATCCGGCGCGACGGCAACGAGTTGTATATAGAGAGTACGGCCTCGCCGATACGCGACGGCAAGGGCGACGTGACCGGCGGCGTGCTCGTTTTCCACGACGTGTCCGAGTCGCGCGAGCTGAACCGGCGCCTGTCGTATCACGCGAGCCACGACATCCTGACCGGCCTTGTCAACCGCGCCGAGTTCGAGAATCGCCTGGAGCGGGCCCTGAAGAGCGCGAAGGCGCGCGAGACCTCTTATGCGCTGTGCTATCTCGACCTCGACCAGTTCAAAATCGTCAACGATTCCTGCGGCCACCAGGCCGGCGACGCGTTACTGGGACAGCTCGGCGCACTGCTGAAGTCCAAGATCCGCTGGCGCGACACGCTGGCGCGGCTGGGTGGTGACGAATTCGGCGTGCTGCTGGAAAGCTGCAATCTCGACCAGGCAATGGAAACGGCCGAGGCGCTCCGATTGGCCGTTGGCGACTTCAAGTTCATGTGGGACGACCGGAGCTTCAGGCTTGGCGTCAGCATCGGCGTGGTGCCGATCACGGCTGGCAACGAGGACGTCGCGGCACTGCTGTCTGCGGCCGACAGCGCCTGCGCTGCGGCTAAGGAGGCGGGGCGCAACCGCATCCACAGCTTCGAGGAAAACGACATCGACCTGCAGCGTCGGCGGCGCGAGCAGCAGTGGGCGGCGCGCATCAACAATGCCCTCGAGGAGAATCGCTTCGAACTGTTCCGCCAGACCATCCAGCCGCTGCAGGCTGCCGAGGACGGCGCTCACTACGAGATCCTGCTGAGGATGCGCGACGAGGGCGGCGGAATCGTCGCGCCGGGCTTGTTCATCGAGGCGGCCGAGCGCTTCAGCCTGACGCCGCGCATTGATCGCTGGGTGATCATGAACGCGTTCCGCTGGCTGGTCTCGGAAGCCGATGAACGCGAGCGACTGTCGCTGTGCTCGATCAACCTGTCGGGCCAGAGCGTCGGCGACGACAAGTTCCTGCCGTTCGTCATCGACCAGTTCCAGATGAGCGGTCTCGACGCGACCAAGATCTGCTTCGAAATCACCGAGACCGCGGCAATCGCCAGCTACTCGCAGGCGAATCGCTTCATCAATGCGTTAAAGGAGCTCGGCTGCAAGTTCGCGCTCGACGACTTCGGCACCGGGCTGTCCTCGTTCGGCTACCTGAAGCACTTTCCCGTCGACTTCCTGAAAATCGACGGCAGCTTCGTCAAGGAGATCCTGCATGATCCGATTGACCGGGAAATGGTTCGTTCGATTAATGAAATTGGACATCTCACAGGTAAGCAAACCATTGCCGAGTTCGCGGAAAACGAGGAAATCATCACGATGCTCAAGGGCATGGGCGTCGACTATGCCCAGGGTTACGGCGTCTCCGAACCCAAGCGCGTGACCCGCGCCGTCGCCTGAACTGCAATTGCCCGCCCCGCCGGGCGACAAGGATCTGATCTACGTGATGTGCGTAGTATACGTGCCGTCATTGTGAGGCGCGTGGCGATATCGAAATTCACAGCGGATGCATGAAGTGCTACGGCCCTACGGGCATTGCACTGACGGATACCGAGTACCTCCCGGGATTGGGTTTACGATGTCTGACGGCTTTTGATCCGTTGCGGATGGCCGAGTTCGTCAGCGCAAGCGCGCCGACGACAAGGAGGCGATTTATCCATGAAGGCCGCTTGGTACGAATTTCAAGGTTCGCCCGCCGAAGTTTTGCAGGTTGGCGAATTGGCAACGCCGGTTCCTGCGGCTGGCGAGGTACGAATTCGCATTCACGCATCGGGAGTGAACCCTGGCGATGTAAAGAAACGTCAGGACCAGTTTGGCGTGGGAATGCCGTTTCCGCGAATCATCCCTCATAGTGATGGAGCGGGCTTGATCGACGAGGTTGGTGACCCGGCGGCATCGTCACGTGTTGGTCAACGGGTTTGGTGCTTCGGTGCGCAGAGTTATCGTCCGTTTGGAACGGCCGCGGAGTATGTGGTTGTCCCATCGGAACAGGCTATAGACCTTGACGACGACGTATCGTACGAGCAGGGCAGTTGCCTGGGCATCCCTGGAATCACAGCTCATCGCGCGATTCACATTGCTGGCTCCGTGCGGGACCGCGTGATCCTGGTTCAGGGTGCGGCGGGGGCAGTCGGGCAGTGTGCATGCGCCCTGGCGCGTCATGCAGGAGCCCTCGTACTGGCGACTGTTCGATCTGATAATGACGTAGCAGTTGCTGAGCGCGCGGGTGCTCAGTTTACTCTTGTAACAGCCGGCATGACTGGAGACGAACTTGTCGACCAAGTCCACTCGATCGCCACAAATGGGGTAGACCATATCGTCGAGGTCGCGTTTCACGCAAATATTAAGACGAACGAGCGACTTCTCAGGCAAGGTGGTTCGATTGCGGCCTATGCGACAGGGAATCCAACGCCCGCGATTCCCTTCTGGCCCCTGGTGTTCAAGAATGTTTCGTTGCATTTTCTGGGAAGCGATGACTTTCCGATTGCGGCCAAAATTGCCGCGGCGTCTGCGTTGAACGATGTGCTTGCAAGCGGCTGGCCGGGGTTCGAGATTGGAATGGCGGTCCCCTTGGAATCAATCGGAATAGCACACGAGGCTGTCGAGGCAGGAAACGTCAGGGGCCGGGTCGTGGTAAATCCGTAGGCTGCATTGCGCCGTGTTAGGACCTGCGCGATAAGTTCGATCGAACGATGGCAGGATTCGATAAACAGAAGTCGATTCCGTTCCCTCATGTGCCGAGAATTCACTTTGACTTTCCCAAATAGCCGCCTCCCGCGGGAGGATTGTTGAGCGATACGGAAAATCCGTCTTCAACCCGTTGATTTCATGGGACGGCCGGCGAGCGAAGGCTATACTCTGAAGCGTTCGTCGCGCTGTACTGACGCGGCGTCGATTGCTGAGGAACAAAAATGAAAATCGCTCTCGAAAGCGTTTCGGTCGGGGACCAGCAGCACGCGCTCGATTTCTACACGCAAAAGCTGGGTTTCGTGAAAAAGCAGGACATCCCGATGGGGGACGCACGCTGGCTCACTGTCGTATCACCGGATGATCCCGACGGTGCCGAGCTCGTTCTCGAGCCCAACGCCGAGTACCCGGCGATGAAGGCGTTGAAGGAGGCGCTCGTCAAGGACGGCATTCCGTTCACTGCGTTCAAGGTAGAGGATGTCGACGCCGAGTACCGACGCCTTGCCGATCTTGGCGTGAAGTTCACGATGGAGCCGACCGAGGCGATGGGCGCAAAATTCGCGGTATTCGACGACACCTGCGGCAATCTCATCCAGATTTACCAGGAACCTGCCTGACGGTCATCCTGCCGTACCGACTAAGCTGACATTGCGTCGTCAAACGTGTCACGCAGCACGTTCTTCTGCACCTTCGCCATCGTATTTCTCGGCAGTTCGCCCACGAACAGGACTTTCTTTGGCACCTTGAAGTTCGCGAGTTGGCGCTTGCAGGCGTCGATGATGTCCTGTTCGCTGAGTTCGCCGTCCGCGCTCGGTACGACGACCGCGATAACCGCCTCGCCAAAATCGGCATGCGGTACACCGATGACCGCCGATTCCTTCACGCCCGGCAACTCGTCGATGACCAGTTCCACTTCCTTCGGGTAGACGTTCAGTCCGCCGGTAATCACGACGTCCTTAGCGCGGCCGACGATGGATACATAGCCGTCTTCATCGATCGTGCCCTTGTCGCCGGTATTGAACCAGCCGTCCGCGGCGATATCTTCGGCAGTCTTGTCCGGCAGCTTCCAGTAGCCCTTGAACACGTTCGGTCCACGCACCTGGAGATTGCCGACTTCCCCCAAGCCGAGCGGTTTATCGGTGTCATCGACAATGCGCACCTCGACGCCCGGCAGTGGAGGGCCGACGGTGCCGGGCTTGCGCTCACCGTCGAGCGGGTTCGACGTATTCATGTTGGTCTCGGTCATGCCGTAGCGTTCGAGGATGCGGTGCCCGGTGCGCGCCTCGAACTCGCGAAACGTCTCCTCCAGCAGCGGCGCCGACCCGGATATGAACACGCGCACGTTTCTTGCCACGTCGCGTGTGAAATCTGCTTCTTTCAGAAGCCGTGTGTAGTACGTCGGCACGCCCATCATGACGCTGCACTCCGGCAGGTAGCGCACCGCAGACTTCGCATCGTAGTTGTTCAGCCAGCGCATGCTGGCGCCCGACAGCATCACGCAGCCGATGGCGACGAACAGGCCGTGGACGTGGAAGATCGGCAGCGCGTGCAGCAGCCGGTCGTTATCGTTGAACCCCCATGCTTCGACCAGCGCTTCGGTGTTGCTGCGCAGGTTTTCGTGCGTCAGCATGATGCCCTTCGGAACGCCCGTAGTACCTGACGAGTAGAGCAGTGCCGCCATGTCGTCGCCGTCGCGCGCTGCGGTGTCGAAATTTGCTTCCAGAGCGGCGGCGCTCTCGCTCAGCGTGCCGCTGCCGTCGGCATTGAGCGTCAAAACGATCGCTCCACCCGAACCTCCTGCGATGGCGGCGAAGTCGCCTTCGCGTTCCTGGTCGCAAACGATGACAGACGGTTCGGCGTTACCCACGAAGTACTCGAGTTCCGCTTTCGTGTACGCCATGTTCAGGGGGTGATAGACGAGGCCGGCACGCAGTGCGGCCAGGTATAGCGCAAGGTTTTCGACCGATTTGTGCACCTGCACCGTGACCCGGTCGCCAGGCCGGCCGCCGGCCGCAATCAGTGCAGCGGCCATGTGCGCGGACATCGAGTCGATTTCGGAATAGGTCAGGCTGCGCGGGTCGGCGCCGCGAAGGAGTTCCTTGTCCGCGTATTGCCGGATGATGCGCTTGAAATCGCAGAAGAAGTTGCTGTTCTGGCCCGACATCGATTTTTCCCCGCCTGCGCGGCATGATACCGGCAAAAGCCCGCGATCGAAAAAGGACAACAACATGGTGATCTACGGCGTCGCTTTGCTCTCGTTCTGTATGCTGACGGGCGTTTTCGTCGGCGACCTGCTGGGCGAGCTGATCGGCGTGCAGGCCAATGTCGGCGGTGTGGGCATCGCGATGCTGATGCTGATCCTCCTGTCCAATTTGCGGGACGAGAAATTCTCGCTGGGCGCGCCGACGGAAAAGGGCATCAACTTCTGGAGCGCCATGTACATCCCGATCGTGGTTGCGATGGCGGCCAAGCAGAACGTCGTGGCGGCAGTGTCGAGCGGCTGGATGGCAATAGTTGCCGGCGTCGCCGCGGTTGCGGCGAGTTTCGCGATGATCCCGGTGCTTGCCAGGTTCGGCAGGGGAGATCGCGATGATCGTTGATACCCTGGCCGAAGTGCTGCAAAAGAACGCGCTGATCACGGCGTTTGTTTTTGTGGGCATCCTCGTCTGGTTTTCCTACCTTCTGTCCGCCCGGCTGACGCGTGGCCACCTTCACGGCTCGGCGATTGCTATTGCACTGGGCCTGGTCCTCGCCTACGTCGGTGGCCGGGTGACCGGTGGCGACCAGGGCCTGGCCGACGTTGCACTGTTTGCCGGCGTCGGGCTGATGGGCGGCGCCATGTTTCGCGACTTCGCGATCGTCGCGACCGCGTTCGGCGCGGAACTCGAGGCGCTCAAGAAAGCAGGCGGGGTAGGCGCGGCTTCAGTCGTCATCGGTGTCGTACTGTCATTTGCGGTCGGTGCCATCGTCGCCGTTCTGTTCGGCTACACCGATGCAATCTCGATCAGCACGATCGGCGCCGGCGCGGCTACCTACATCGTCGGCCCGGTCACGGGCACTGCGCTCGGTGCGGACTCTGGCGTCGTCGCGCTCAGCGTCGCGGCCGGACTGACGAAGTCGATTCTGGTCATGATCGGCACGCCGTTCGTCGCGCGCTCGATCGGCCTCGACAACCCGCACGCGGCGCTGATCTACGGCGGCCTGATGGGTACGACCAGCGGCGTCGCCGGCGGGTTGGCTGCCACCGACCCGAAGCTGGTACCGTACGGCGCAATGACCGCGACGTTCTACACCGGCGTCGGTTGCCTGCTCGCGCCGTCGATCCTGTTCCTGGCCGTGCGCGCGCTGGTACCGGCATGAACCGCCGCCAGTTCCTGGGCAGCGCCTCGACGGTGAGTGTTGCGTTGTCGCTGCCGCCGGACATCCTCGCGGACGACGTGCCGTCCGACATCACGGAAATGAGTGCCTCGATGTTGTCCAGCGCGATTCGCCAGCGGATCGTCAGCTGCGAAGAGGTGATGGGCACTTACCTCGACCGCATCGAGCGCCTGAACCCGACCTATAACGCGGTCGTCAGCCTGCGCGAACGGGACGCCTGCATCGAAGATGCACGGACGGCGGACAAAGAACTGGCCGCCGGCCACTACCGCGGCTGGCTGCACGGAATTCCACACGCCGTGAAGGACCTGGTACAGGTCAAGGACCTGCCGACCAGCTACGGTTCGCGACTCTACGCCGGCGAAATCGCGGAGGAGGACGAGCTGCTTTCGGCACGTCTGCGCTCGGCTGGCGCAATCTTCATCGGCAAGACGAACACGCCGGAGTGGGGCCTCGGTTCCCAGACATACAATGACGTGTTCGGCGTCACCCGTAACGCCTACGATTCGGACCTGTGTGCGGGCGGCAGCAGCGGCGGTGCGGCCGTGGGCCTTGCAACCCACATGCTGCCGGTAGCGGACGGCAGCGACATGATGGGCTCGCTGAGAAACCCCGCCGGCTACAACAACGTGATCGGTTTTCGCCCGAGCCAGGGCAGGGTGCCGACGATTCCGAGCAACGATCTCTACTACCAGCAACTCGCAACCGACGGCCCGATGGGACGCAATGTCGAGGACACGATCCGGCTGCTGTCGACGCTGGCCGGCTACGACCCTCGCTCACCGCTTGCAATGCGCGACACGCTTTCCGGATTCGACGCCTATCAGCCTGTGTCGCTACGCGGGTATTCCGTCGGCTGGATGGGCGACTACGACGGTTACCTGCCGACCGAGCCCGGAGTGATCGAACTATGCGAAGAGGCGCTCGCAGGCCTGGCAGCGCATGGAGCGCTGGTCGCCAACTGCATGCCCGATTACGACATGGCGCGGCTGTGGCGGACGTGGCTGACCCTGCGTCACTGGTCGCGCAGCGCCGATAAGGACATCTACGATGACCCAGCAAAGCGGGCGCTGATCAAGCCGGAGTGGGTGTGGGAAATCGAGGGCAGTTTCGATATTACCGGCGCGGAACTTGCGGAAGCAGGCGTCGCGCGCGCCGACTGGTATCGGGCACTGCTCGAGCTGTTCGACACCTACGACGTTCTCGCGCTGCCGACGGCGCAGGTATTCCCGTTCGACGCCGCCCTGCACTGGCCGAAAACGATTGCCGGCCGCGAGATGGATACCTATCACCGCTGGATGGAAGTCGTGATCGGCGGCACGCTCGCCGGCCTGCCGGTGGTCGCTGTGCCCGCGGGATTCGACGGGGAGGGCAGGCCGATGGGCCTGCAGTTCATCGGCCGCGCAGGAGAGGACCAGGCCGTGCTGGAATTTGCGCTGGCGTACGAGGCGGCAACGGACCACCTCGAACGGCCTTTCAGCGCCGCATCATGAGGCGCCAAAGAGGCGGTGATACCTGACCAGGCCCGAGTACGGTTGTAATGCGTCGGCGCTGAGTTCGGTCGCCATGAAAACCTCGTCAGGCACGTCGAACTCGCATTTCAGACCGAATCGCGATGCCGGTACGAAGCCGAATCGCGGGTAGTACTCCGGATGTCCGAGCACGACGACGGCCGACACGCCCAGCGTCCTGCACTGCTCGAGCCCCGCCTCCACGAGTGCGGTGCCGATGCCCCGCCGCTGGACCTCCGGTGCGACGGCCATGGGCCCGAGTCCCATTGCCTCCAATCGCGGATCGCTCTCGATCGTTACCGGCGAGAACAGGATGTGTCCGACGATCTCGCCACGCTCGCTGACGGCTACCAGTGACAACAGGCGCGAAACGGATTTCCGCAGTTCATCGACGATCGTCGCTTCCTCGGTCCCGTCGAACGCCTCTACGTTGACGCGCCGTACTCCATCGTAATCGTCGGTTTTCTCGGGTCGAACGAGCATCAGCCGAGCGTGGCGTCAGGCGCGGTAGCGAAAGCGCATCGACAGGTCAACCGCCTTGACGTGCTTGGTCAGTGCGCCGATCGAGATGTAGTCGATGCCGGTTTCTGCGATTGCGCCGATGTTGTCCAGCGTGATGTTGCCGGATGCCTCGAGGTCGGCGGGCGGCTTGCCTTCCGACTGATTGATGTCGACGGCGCGCTGCAAATCGGCAATGTCGAAATTGTCGAGCAGCAGGCGATCGGCGCCCGCTTCCGCGGCCGCCTGGCCGGCACCTTCGGCGACGTC
>CALKYK010000170.1 GCA_938003715.1 uncultured Gammaproteobacteria bacterium | reverse complement strand
ACGACATGCCGACCTGGCGGCTGACGGCGCCGCTGCCGTACTGGACCGCGCGTGCCGAGGAAGCGCTGGGCATGCGCACTTCTGCTACCCAGGGCTTCGAAACGTTCCTCGCGCTGCGGCCGAACGGCGGCGCGCTGGCGGACGATGCCCGCCAGCGCCTGGAATGAACCCGATCAGCGCAGCCTGACGCAGGCGGTTGCGTCGGCGTCAGCCGCACCCGGCGGAGCAATCACGAGCAGGTAGCGTCCGGGCAGGTTCGGCGTCTGCCAACTGAACTGCCACTTGCGTTGCGACGCCGAGTAACGCATCGCGCTGCTGCCCGAATCCTCGCCGCTGCCCATGCCGGAGGTTGCGCCGCTGCAAGTCGAATCGTTGCTCGCGTACGGACCGACCCAGGAGATCGCCGGCGTGACAAATCCGCTGTCGACGACAATTCCTGTCGCAAGATCCGTGTATTCCCAGTCGATCGGAACCGTGCTGCCGGCGTTGATATTGCCTTTCGGCAGGGTCAGTTGGATTCCGAACGGGAAGTTGACGCTGATCGAAAACGTTGCAGAGCCGGTGTTGCCCGACGAATCGGTCGCCGAACAGCTCGCCGTCCAGGTGCCGTAATCGCTGATCTCGGCGACGTTGCCGTTGACGACGATGCCAGGCCCTGGATTCAGGATCGTACAGCTCGGTAACAGGTCACCGTCCACCGCATCCGTTGCAGTGACCTCGCTCGCGAAGTCGACCTGCACGTCGACCACGGCGGTGAACACCGGGATGTCGATGTCATCGGCGCTGACCAGCGGCGCGGTCGTATCGCCGACCGTCACGTTGAACGTCGAAGAGCCGGTATTGCCGGCGCTGTCAGTCGCCGAGCAGGTCACGACGTGCGGCCCGCCGAGCGCAAATGTCGAACCCGACGCCGGCACGCAGCTGCTCGCAAGCGGGCCGTCGACGACATCGTTCGCTGCCGGGTTCGTCCAGGTGGCGACGCCGCCCGATGGGCCCGTCGCCTCGACAGCGAGGTCTGGCAAGGTATCGACGACCGGCGCGGTCGTGTCGACGACGGTGACGGTAAACGATGTCGAGGCCGTATTGCCGGCGGCATCGGTGGCCGAGCAGGTCACCAGCGTCGCACCGATCGCAAACGTCGAGCCGGACGGCGGCACACAAACGGTCGGCACCGGGCCGTCCACGGCATCGACCGCAGCGGGATTTACGAAATTGACCACTGCGCCCGCCGATCCGGTCGCCTCGACGCCCGGGATGTCAGGAGCCGGGCTGACGACCGGCGGCGTGACGTCGAGCACCGTAACGGTGCGGGTCGCCGTCGCCAGGTTGCCGCCGCCGTCCGTCGCGGAGTACGTCAGGACGTAAACGCCCGGCGTGCCGGAATCGACGAACCCGGTGACGGTGACCGCGAGATTGATCACCGTCGCGCCGCGAAGGTCGGTGGCGGTCGCGCCCGGATCGACATACGGGGTGCCGGCGTCGATGACCGGGTTCGGGTCGCCGAGCAGGGTGACGACGGGCGGAATCGTGTCGATGACATCGGCAAAGAGCGGCACGCTGCCGACGTTACCGGCGATATCGACTGCCTCGCAGCGGACCAGGTTGTTACCGACCGGCAGCAGTTCCGGCAGCACGTTCAGGATCGTGCCGCTCGAATCCACCTCGTAGCAGACGACGGGCACGGGCACTCCGTTGTCGCTCGCGGTGACCGGACCGCCGGCGAGATCGACGACGGCGCCACCCGGATCGTCGGCCTCGAAGCTGAACACCGTATTCGGTGCAACGTTGAAAACCGGCGGCGACCTGTCGACGAAGATCTTCTCGAAGCCGTTGTTCAGGCAGTCGGGCAGGCCCGGCGTGGTCGTATTGTCCGCGGCGTCGCTCGTCGAACACGCATGTGCGCTGGCGCCGAAGCTGATCAGCTTTTGCGCGCCCAGGTTTTGCGCTTCCGGATCGCAGGATTCGTCCGCGAGGCACGCCTGTAGTTCCGCGTCGAGATCGAGCAGCGTCTGCCGCGCGTTGCCGGTAGCCCAGATTCGAATCGTCAGCGCAATGTCCTGCCCGGACGAACCGGTGAACGACAGTTCGCCGACGTAGGGGTCCTGGTTTGTCGGCGTGAACGTCGATGGCAGGTTCACGGCCTGCAGGCTCGGCGCATCGAGTTCGGTGTAGGCGATGATCTGCTGGTCCGCGATCGGCGCGGCGAAACAGTCCGTGGTCGTCGTGTAGATGTTCGGTGTCCACGCGATCAGCTGCACGATAGCTTCGCTCGGGTCGAGTCCCGCCAGTGCGATGTCCGCCGAATACGTGGTGGTCACGTTCGCGTCCGTCGAGACGACATAGGTAATGTCCTGCACGCTGAGGTCTTGCTGGTCCGCGTCGCCCATCGGCGTGCCGGCCTGCAGCGACGGCGCCTGCAGAGAAGGCGCCTGCAGCACTGGCGCCTGCAGCGAGGGGGCCTGGAGTACCGGCGCCTGCAGCACCGGGGCCTGCAGCGACGGTGCCTGGAAGGCAGGTGCCTGGAACGAGGGTGCCTGCAGCACCGGCGCCTGCAACACGGGCGCCTGCAGTACCGGTGCCTGGAACGAGGGCGCCTGCAGCACGGGCGCCTGCAGTACCGGGCTCGCAAGAGAGATGTCGTGGGTTTCGTTGTTCGCGACCGGGTCGCAGGCGTTCGTCGAGCAGAACTCCGGATCGAACAGCGGCCCGTCCGAGAGCTGGACCGCATTGATGAGCGTGCCGAACGGCCCAGCCGGTGTCGCGGGACACGTGCCTTCGTAGGCGTTGACGTTTATGACCGTCGTCGCATCGGCCGTCGTGACGAACACCGCGCGCGATGCGCTGGACCCGCCCGGTACCGCAACGTCGAGGAGTTCGACCTGGTCGCCGTCGGCGAACGGCGCAACGGCCGGCAGCTGGTAGAAAGAGGCGATGCCCGCGCCCGCAGCAAAGTCAGAGGGCTGGTTCGCGATTTGCAGGCAATAGTCTTGCGAAAGTACCGGATCGATGTTCGTGATCTCGATCGGGAACATGCGCTGTATCGTGCCGAGCGGTTTGGTCGGCGTGGGCGCGAGCAGCGTCGGCGTGTCCTGTACGAGCGAGCCGTACACGTTCGAGTCGCGGCTGTGGCTGAAGTCGAACGTGCCAGGAGAACAGGAAAAGAGATCGCTGGGCAGTGTCGGATCGTCGTCGGGTTCGTCGACCGCGACCATTTCGCCGAAGTCGCGGTACGGTTCCCAGTCGGTCGCTTCCTCGGCGCGGACGACCGGTCCGCCGGGATTCGCGTCGCTGTTCAGCGGCGGCGTGTACGGCAGCTGCACCTGACTGTTCGGCCCGGTGAAGTCCGCGTCGACATCGCGGTTGTCGCCCCAGGCCACGTACAGGTTCTGCCGGTCCGTGTAGCCGGGCAGCTCGGTACCGGCAGCGCCGCCGGGCAGGCTGTTCGGAATCCACTTGCCGTTCGCCAGTCGGCGGAACGGCGGTGTCGCGAGCGAGATGTAGTCGCCGTTGAAAGCGAGCGTGCCGGACGCGTACATGCGCAGATTCGGCAGGTGCGCTTTCACTTCCTGCTGCACGTCCGCCTGCAGCGTTTCCAGCGCGACCGGGTAGCGCGACACGCGCACAGGTGATGCGATCGACGGCGTGCAGCCGGCATTCGCGTTGTTGCCGCAGCTTGCGGTCAGTCGCGTCATCCAGACGTCGGCCTTGCGAAACACACGAGCGAGGCCGCTCGTGTAATCGTTGATCAGGAGATCGCTGTTGCCCGCAGGCAAGCCAACTTGTTCTTCACGAAACGTGTCGTACCAGGCGACGTCGATGCGTCCCTTGGTACCGAACGCAACGGGAATGACCTGGAATCCTTCTGCCCGCGGCGCGACCACGATGGGCTGCGATTCGTTGCCGGCAGCGCCGACCCAGTCCTTTCCGTTGCGCGAGGACATCGCAACGATGCGCGGCTTGCCGCTGTACAGGCCCGGCGAACCCGGTACCGGCGTGCAGCTCGAATCATTCGCAAAGCGCCTGTCGGCGGCGAATGCCCAGTAGCGTTCGCCATCGTTCGCGGCCCAGGGGAACGAGAATGTGCGATGCGTCGAGCCGCTCGCCGGCTGGTCGAACGGGCACATCTCGAACATGACTTCGCCCTTCGTGCACTTCTGGTTGCCGGTAAACGTGCAGTGCGAACTCATGATCGCGTCCGGCTCGTTGTTGTCGCCACGGCGCCGGTAAACGATCACGAACTCGTTGCCGAGCGACGTGACGGAAACGCCGGTCACTTCGTTCTGTTCTTCGGAAATCTTCTGCGACTGGGTCCAGGTCAGTCCGTTGTCGAAGGACTTGCGCATCAGGACTTTCGAGCCGCCCGAGTTGCCTGTGAAGACTGCATACACGGCGATGAGCACGCCGGTCGGCGTCGTTACCGTGATCGGGGCGAGTTCGTTTTCGACCAGGATCTGTTCCGTGATCGCGCCCTGCTGCGAGACAGGATCGACGAGGTAGTAGAAAGCCGGCTTGTCGATGAAGCGGCCCTCGGAGCCGTCGGCGATGACGACGATGGAGTCCTCCGCCTTCCAGAACTCCTGGTCTTCCTGCGGAAACTCGACCCAGCGCTGTGCAAGCAGCAATCCGGTGCTGCTGCCGCGGTTTCCGGCAATGTAATTGAGTATGGCCAGACCGGGCGAGTTGCCCGGGATTGCGACGACGGACGGGTCTGCCGCAAAGCCTTGGCCGAGCGAATTCGGATGACCGAGATAGCCCGGCGCGAGGCGGCTGAACCAGGTCTCGCCACCGTCGTTCGACATGCTGACGCCCATCCAGGAGTCGCCCTGGATCAGGGGCAGGTCGGACGCGCGCAGGTCGTTGTAGGCGCAGAAGAGATAAGACTCGTTGCCGGGACGCATGATGCACGACGGTTCCTGCTGCTGCTTGAGCTGGAAATCCGGAACGTGCAGCAGGTTCGGCGTGATGCCGACGACGTTCGTGTTCGGTCCCGGCGTGACGAATTCGCCCTGCGCCCGGACAGAATCGACATTGACGACAAGTGCCGCGATCGCGACAAAGGCAAGTGCGCGCGCGATCCCGCGCCCGACGGCAGTGAACGAGTCTTCCATGAATTTCCCCCGGCGCAGCGGCGCTGCGGTTCGTTGTTGGTGTTATTGCGTTGAATTATAAGCGATCGGCCGTAATCCGGTTCGGGAAATTCTTGGCCACTTTTTATGTGAAATCAGGAGGATAGGATTCTTCCGGCCGTGCCGTCGGCAGCCGGCGTTTGACGTCGGCAAAATCCGCGGCGAGTGTATGGAACCGAAGCCAGTCAACGGGCTCGAAAACAAGCATGCGCCAGATCCTGATTGCCGCCTTCCTGAGCGCCGCCGCCGCGTTTGCCGCGGCGAGCTGGGTCTACCGTAATGGCGAGCCGGCACCGGCCCAGCCCGCGTCGGTCGCTTTCGACGCAAACCTGTCCGCGGCGGAGCGTATTGCCGCACTCGAGCGCGCGGTCAGCGACGAGCGCATGGCACGGCAGCTGCTGCAGGAAGAGCTGTGGTACCTCACCACCGAGATCGAGGCGCTGTTGGCCGGTTCCGATGCACCGCCGCCCGAACCCGGGCGGAATGCAGCCAGCGACGAGGCGGCGGACGACGAACGCACGCGAATGTTCGCCGAGCGGCGCGAATCGCGGGCGTGGCGCAATTCCGTGCAGGGGCGCATCGAGCGGCTGATCGACGGCGGCATGGATCCAGGCCAGGCCGAGTACATCGTGCAGCGGGAGCAGGAGCTGCGCATGGAGGCGTTGCAGGAGCGGTTCGAAGCCGGCCGCAACGGCGACCCCGGCGATTTCTTCCGCAGTTCGTTCGAGACCGGCAATGCGCTGCGCGAGGAGCTCGGCGACACGACCTACGAGCAGTATCTCGGCGCCACGGGGCGCCCGACGTCGGTGACGGTGTCCAGCGTGATCGGCAGCTCGCCCGCGCAGGCGGCCGGGCTGCAGCCCGGCGACGAGATCCTGCGCTACGCCGGCGAGCGCGTGTTCAGCATGACGGACCAGAATCTTGCGACCATGGACGGCACGCCCGGCAACAACGTCGTCGTGGACATCGTGAGAGACGGCGTGCCGATGCAGGTCGTTATTCCGCGCGGCCCGCTCGGAATCACCGGCGGTCGGCGCCGGCCCTGATGCCGTAACGGCGCGCGGCGGGCTGGCGGAGCGCTCGCGCGCAATGCGACAATGACGCCGGGACCCATAACAAGAACCACGCTCCCTTGATCAAGCTCCGCTACACGATCCCCAACAGCTTCACCGCAGTGAGCCTGCTGCTCGGCGTCGGTTCGATCGTCATGTCACATCTCGGCAACCTCGAACTCGCCGGCTGGATGATCGTCTGGTGCGGCCTGCTCGACGTCCTGGACGGGCTCGCCGCGCGGCTGCTGAACGCGACCTCCGACTTCGGCGCGGAATTCGATTCGATGGCAGACCTTGTTTCGTTCGGCGTGGCGCCCGGCATGCTGATGCTGCACGCCGGGCTGGAGATTGGTGGCGTCGATCTTTTTTCCGGCGCGTTCTGGGTCCTGCTGACCTCGGTCGGCGTGTTCGTGCTGTGCGGCGCGATGCGGCTCGCCCGTTTCAACCTGACCACCGACCAGCCGCGCAGCGGCTGGTTCACCGGTATCCCGATCACGGCGGCCGGTGGCGGACTGGTGTCCACTGCGGTGATCCTGCTCGTTCGCTACGAGGACATCGCGGCCGCAATGCCACTGCATGCGTACCTGCCGGTCGCGATGTTCGCGCTGGCGCTCGGCATGATCTCGACGATCCGATTCCCGAAAGCCGTGAAACGTGACAACGCGGTGGTCAACGTCTTCCAGGGCCTGAACATCGCCGCGACCTACTACTGCGGCATCACGCGCAGCTACCCGGAATTCCTGTTCTTCATGGGCATGTTCATCCTGGTCGCCGGCATCGTCGCCGGGCGCATCTCGAAGATGAAGGAACTGAGGGAACAGAAGGCCTGACGATGTCGTCCTCACCGTCGCTACTCAAGCGTCGGCAGAATCTGCTCGGCCCCGCCTATCGCCTGTTCTACGACGAGCCGCTGCATCTCGTGCGCGGCGAAGGCGTGTGGCTTTACGATGCCGGCGGCAATCGCTACCTCGACATGTACAACAATGTGCCGCACGTCGGGCACTGCCACCCGCGCGTCGTCGAGGCGCTGACCAGGCAGGCGGGCACGCTCAACACGCACACGCGCTACCTGCACGAAAACGTCGTCGACTATGCCGAGCGCCTGCTCGCGACGCTGCCTGCCGCTATCGACACGGTCATGTTCAGCTGTACCGGCAGCGAAGCGAACGAGCTGGCGCTACGCATCGCGCGCTATTGCACGGGCCGCACCGGCATCGTCGTGACCGACTACGCGTATCACGGCAACACGCAGGCGATCTACGAGATCTCCACCGAGGACATACCCGAATCCGAGCGGCCGGACCACGTTGTCACGGTACCGTCGCCGGACACCTTTCGCGGCCCGTATCGGGGCGCGGACGCGGGCCCGCGCTACGCGCAGCACCTCGACGACGCGCTGTCGCTGCTCGACGAGCGCGGCATCAGGCCGGCCGCGTTCATCGTCGATACGATCGTTTCCTCGGCCGGCGTCGTGGCGACGCCACCCGGCTACCTCGCGGCGTGCGCCGAGCGCATTCGCAGGGCGGGCGGCCTGTTCATTGCCGACGAGGTACAGCCCGGCCTCGGCCGCACCGGGCACCATTTCTGGGGTTTCGAGATGGACGAGGTCGTGCCCGATATCGTGACGATGGGCAAACCGATGGGCAACGGCCATCCGCTCGCCGCCACGGCGGTGCGGCGGCCGCTCCTGGACGAGTTCACGAAGCACGCGCACTACTTCAATACCTTCGGCGGCAACCCGGTATCCGCGGCCGCCGGGCTCGCGGTGCTCGACGTGCTCGAGGAAGAAGCCCTGCAGCGGAATGCGCTGGTCACGGGCCATTACCTGGGTGAAGGTATACGCGCGCTGGCCGCACGGCACCCGGTCATCGGCGACGTTCGAGGCGACGGGTTGTTCAAGGCCGTCGAGCTGGTCGAAGACCGGACCGTACGCACGCCAGCCGCCGACGCCGCCCGGGCGATAATGAACCGGCTGAAGGAAAAGGGTGTGCTGACGGGCGTGATCGGGCGGCACGGCAACATACTCAAGCTGCGGCCGCCGATGGTCTTTACGAAACAACACGCTGACCGGTTTCTCGAGGCGTTCGACGAGGTGCTCCGCGAAGGGTAGGCTCGTGTCCGGGGGGAGATTAATGAGAAGAAGAACCTGGCTGTACGCGGCGCTCGCCGCACTGTCGGCCTGCACGCCACCGGCCGGCGGGGACGCCGGCAACGTCGTCGCCGCACTCGGCGGTTACCAGCACATGCCGGGATTCTATGATCTGTACTGGGACGAGGCGGGCGGCAGGCTGATCCTCGCCGTGGATCGCTTCGACGAGCCGTTCCTGTACCAGTCATCGCTGGCGCGCGGCGTCGGCTCGAACGACCTGGGCCTCGATCGCGGCCAGCTGGGCGCGACCCGCGTCGTGCGTTTCCTGCGCTCTGGGCCCAAGATCCTGCTGACCGAGGACAACCTCGATTACCGTGCCACGAGCGACGACCCCGACGAGCAGAACGCCGTTCGCGAGTCCTTCGCCAGCGCGGTGATCTGGGGCTTCGAATCGCTCGGCAGCGACGGCGACACCCACTACGTCGACGCGACCCCGTTCCTGCTTCGCGACGCGCATTCGGTTGCCGCGCGGCTCGCCGACCTGGAGGAGGGCAGCTGGACGCCGGACGCGTCGCGTTCCGCGATTTACCTGCCGAACACGCGCGTGTTTCCCGACAACGCGGAGATGGAAGCGATCGTGACCTTCACCGGGCAGGCGACCGGACGCTATCTCGCGACCGTCACGCCGGACTGGCAGGCATTCACCGTGCACCTGCACCACTCCTTCGTGCGCCTGCCGGACGACGACTACGAACCGCTGCCCTACGACCCGCGCGCCGGCGTCATCGGACTGGGCTTCGGCGATGCAGGTTTCCAGGACTACGCGACGCCGATCGGCGAGCCGCTGAACGTCGCCTACGGCCGCCGCTTCAGGCTCGAGAAAAAAGACCCGTCCGCCGAAAGAAGCGAAGCTGTTGCGCCGATCGTCTACTACGTCGATCGCGGCGCGCCGGAGCCGGTACGCAGCGCGCTGATCGAGGGCGCCCTGTGGTGGAACGAGGCGTTCGAGGCGGCCGGCTACGACAACGCGTTTCGCGTCGAGCTCCTGCCGGAAGGCGCCGACCCGATGGACGTGCGCTACAACGTCATACAGTGGGTGCACCGCTCGACGCGCGGCTGGTCCTACGGCGGCGGCATCGTCGACCCGCGCACCGGCGAGATCATCAAGGGCAAGGTCACGCTCGGCAGCCTGCGCGTACGCCAGGACTACCTGATCGCGGAGGGCCTGCTGTCGCCGTACGATGGCGAGGAGCGTCCCGACGTGATGATGGAAATGGCGCTGGCACGCATCCGCCAGCTGTCGGCACACGAGGTCGGGCACACGATCGGCTTCGAGCACAACTTCGCGGCAAGCACCCAGGGCCGCACGTCGGTCATGGACTATCCGCACCCGCTGATCCGATTCAATGAGGACGGCAGCATCAACCTCGACGACGCTTACGACGTCGGCATCGGCGAATGGGACAAGCGCACGGTGCTGTTCGCCTACCAGGACTTTCCTGACGACGCCGACGCGAACGCCGGGCGCGCGCGCATCGTGGCCGAGACGATCGAGTCGGGCCTGCGCTACGTCGCCGACAGCGACTCGCGCGCGGTCGGTACGGCCCACCCGCTCCGCAACCTGGGGGACAACGGCGCCGACGCGATCGAGGAGCTCGAACACCTGCTGCGGGTGCGCGCCCATGCGCTCGCGAACTTCTCGGCGGCGAACATCCGCGAAGGCCGGCCTTTGGCGACGCTGGAAGAGGTGCTGGTGCCGGTATTCCTGCTGCACCGCTTCCAGCTGCACGCGGTGGGCAAGCTGCTCGGCGGCTACGATTTTTACTACGCGCAGAGGGGAGACGGGCAGCCGGAACCGGCGCCGGTCCCGGCGGCGCGTCAGCGTGCGGCGCTTGCCGCGCTACTCGGCACGCTGGATGCGTCGCTGCTGCGCATCCCGGACCGCGTGCTCGAACTGGTACCGCCGCGCCCGCCCGGCCATGCGAAGTCGCGAGAAACGGTTCCCACCGACACCGGCAAGATCTTCGAGCCGCTCGGTGCCGCGCAAAGTGAGGCGGCGCCGACGCCGGGCGTGGGGCCGGAGCCGACGAGGGCCGCGGGCC
>CALKYK010000169.1 GCA_938003715.1 uncultured Gammaproteobacteria bacterium | reverse complement strand
TCGATTCCGGGAGCGGCCGCCACGCCGGCCGCTACCGGACAGATTCGAGATAGTCGAACATATCGTCGACGGCGCGATGCCCGAGCGCCCGCAGCGACGACCAGTCGTCCGGGTCGAGCGAGCGCTCCACTTCGTTTTCCGGCAGTCGTCGTCGACTCATTGGTGCCCCCGCTGCTGGCTCGAGAGGCCCGAGTATCGGGATTCGTGGGCGAATTGCCATGTACAGATCGCGCACGGGCGGGTTTGCACAGGGGCCATTTGACATAACGTAGCCCGCTCGCCAGCAATTTCGCCGCCCTGCCTGCGACGGCGCATGGCACTTGCGATCAATTCATTTTGATATCATACTGATATCACTACATCACAGGAGACCGACATGATCCGGGAAAAAGAACGCAAAGTGGCATCCGGTTACCTGATGCTGGTGCTGCTGTTCGCCGCGCAGGCCGCAACCGTGTACTGGTTCGTCCAGGCCGTCATCGCGGTTTCGGTCGCGGGCATCATTGCCGCCTCGCTGACCAACCTCATCATCATGGTGCTGTGGTTCGGCTTCTTCATGGTGCATCCGAACGAGGCGAGGGTGCTGCAGCTGTTCGGTGCCTACGCCGGCACCGCGCGGGAGCCCGGATTGCGCTGGGCGAATCCGTTCTACACCAAGAAGGCCGTGTCGGTGCGCGTACGCAATTTCGAGAGCGGCAAACTGAAGGTCAACGATTCCAACGGCAGCCCGATCGAGATCGCCGCCGTCGTCGTGTGGCGCGTCGTCGATACCGCCGAGGCGATCTTCGAAGTGGACGACTATGAACAGTTCGTGCACATACAGACGGAGTCCGCGCTGCGCAACCTGAGCACGACCTATCCCTACGAGCCCCAGGAAGGCGAGGGCATCGGCCTGCGCAGCGATCCGCAGGACATCGCGCTGGCATTGCGCGAGGAAATACAGGATCGGCTGGAAAAAGCCGGCGTCAACGTCATCGAAGCACGCATCAGTCACCTCGCGTACGCGCCGGAAATCGCGCACGCAATGCTGCGCCGCCAGCAGGCGTCCGCGGTCATCGCCGCGCGCACGCAAATCGTTGCCGGCGCGGTCGGCATGGTGCAGATGGCGCTGCAGCAGCTATCCGCAGAACGCATCGTCGAACTCGACGAGGAGCGCAAGGCCGCCATGGTGAGCAACCTGTTGACGGTTCTGTGCAGCGAGGAGTCGGCGCAGCCCGTTCTGAACACCG
>CALKYK010000168.1 GCA_938003715.1 uncultured Gammaproteobacteria bacterium | reverse complement strand
TACGGCCCAGCGCCGCGCGGAAAACATCCAGGACGTGCCGATTTCGGTCACGCAGATGTCGGGCGAGCGCCTCGAAGCACTGTTCGAGGCCGGTGAGGACATTCGCGCACTGGCGACGCGTGTACCGGCACTGTACGCCGAGTCGTCGAACGGGCGGCTCGCTCCACGCTTTTATATGCGCGGTCTCGGCAACACCGACTTCGACCTGGCCGCATCGCAGTCCGTTTCGATCCTGTTCGACGAGGTCGTGCAGGAAAACGTGATCCTCAAGAGCTTCCCGCTGTTCGACATACAGGCGGTCGAGGTACTGCGCGGCCCGCAGGGCACACTCTTCGGCCGCAACACGCCGGCCGGCATCGTGAAGTTCGATTCTCGCAGGCCGACCGACGAGTTCGAGGCGTACGCGGTGGGCACCGTCGCATCGCTCGGCACATTCAACTTCGAGGGCGCGATCTCGGGTCCGCTCAACGACGCCGGCACCCTGATGGGACGCCTGTCGATACTGAGCCAGAATCGCGAGGACTGGATCGACAACAACTTCACTGGCGTCAAGGACGCACTGGGCAGTTTCCGTGAGAACGCATTTCGCGCGCAGCTGATGGTGGCGCCGGCAGACAACCTGACCGCGCTACTGAACGTGCACGGCCGCAAGAACGAAGGCACGGCGTCGATCTTTCGCGCCAACGTGCTGTCACCGGGCAGCAACGAGTTCAACAGCAACTACATCCGCGACGTCGTGTTCTTCGACGAAGGCGACAACAATCCGCAGGAAGCGGAAGCCTACGGCGGCTCGCTGAAGGTCGACATAGACTTCGACAACAACGTCACGATGACGTCGATCACTGCCTACGAAACGTTGCAGAACCGCAGCCAGGGCGACATCGACGGCGGCTTCGGCGCGTCGTTCCTGCCGTTCATGGGCCCGGGCTTCATCCCGTTCCCGTCGCATACCGCCGACGGCATCACCGACTTCGAACAGTTCACTCAGGATTTCCGCCACTCGCGCGAGCGCGACGACGTCTTCTTCTGGCAGTGGGGCATTTTCTTCTTCGATTCGGAGTTCACGGTCAATACAAACCCGTTCTTCGTCGGGGCGTCGGAGGTGACGCACGCAAACGATTCGCATGCCGTGTTCGGCCAGATCAGCATGCCGCTGTCCGACCGTCTCACATTTGTTGGTGGTGCGCGATACACCAAGGATGTCAAGGACTTCACGGCTTCAAACTCTCCCGTTCCGGTGCCGGACGTCGAGGTCGACGACGACCACCTGAGCGGCGACCTGAGCCTGGTCTATGAGATCAACGAGAACACGAATCTCTACGGCCGCATTGCGAACGGCTTCCGCGGTGCTTCCATCCAGGGCGTTCTTCGGCCAGCCGTCCACCGCAGATTCGGAAAAAGTCTGGTCCTACGAGGTCGGCTTCAAGTCGACGCTTGCGGACGGCCTCGTGCGTATCAACGGCGCCCTCTATCACTTCGTCATGGACGACCAGCAGTTCACCGCGATCGGCGGCGCGTCGAACCTGGTGCAGCTCGTGAACGCGGAGGAAGGCACGGGCACCGGCATCGATCTCGACGCCGCAGTGCTGATCTCCGAGAACTTCGTGGTAACGGCCGGCCTGAGCATCGCCGACACCGAGATCCGCGACCCGCGCCTGCGCGTTGCACCGTGCGGTTCCGGACAGTGCTCGGTACTCGACCCGATCGACTCGGACGGTTTCGCGCTGGTCAACGGCAACCCGTTCCCGGGTGCGCCCGACTACACGGCCAACCTGACCGCTCGCTACAGCGTGCAGACCGACAGCGGCGAAGTATTCTTCTTCACTGACTGGGCCTGGCAGGGCAAGACGAACTTCTTCCTCTACGAGTCGGCCGAGTACTTCTCGGACGGCAACTTCGAGGGCGGCCTGCGCGCCGGATACATGCACGGCGACGACGAATGGGAGATCGCCGTCTTCGGCCGCAACATCACGGACGAGGAAAACCTGAAGGGCGGCATCGACTTCAACAACAACACGGCGTTCGACAACGAGCCGCGGATCTGGGGCATCACGTTCAGGAAGAACTGGGGCAACTGATCCGAACACGGGGTGACCTGCAAGCAGGGCCCGGCGGGCAACCGCCGGGCCTTTTTTGCGCCTGCCGCAATCGTATCGCGGTGCTTTGTTTTTGCACCGCGGTACTGCTCGCCCTGGTCGGCGCCTGTAGCGGCAGGCAACAGCCGACAGCGGACGCTGCACTGGTTGCCGACATCCTGCACCCGGCGCTCGGCGAGACCAGCGGCCTGGCCCGGTCGATCCGGCACTCCGACCGGCTCTGGGCACACAACGACAGCGGCGGGGCGGCGGCGCTGCATGCCTTCGACGTCGATGGCAGCGTTCACGGCAGCGTGCAGCTTGCCGATGCCTCCAACATGGACTGGGAAGACCTCGCGTCCTTCGAGCGGGATGGCCGCGCCTGGCTCCTGGTCGGCGATATCGGCGACAATTTTGCAATCCGTCCCGTCGTCACGCTGTATCTCCTCGAGGAACCCGAACTCGTCGACGATACGCATCGAACCACGGGCCCGGTACGGAAAATTCGCTTTCGCTATCCGGGCGGCGCGCGCGATGCCGAAGCGCTCGCCGTGGACGCGGCACGCAATGAGGCGCTGATACTGTCCAAGCGGGATATTCCGGCGGTTCTGTACAGCGTGTCGCTCGACGTGCGCGAGGGTGTGATCCAGACCGCGAAGCAACTGGGGCCGGTCATTACCGTTCCGCAGCCATCGGCCGCGGACATCGAGCGCGCGCCGCAGGCTCTCGACTGGTACTGGCAGCCGACGGCCATGGACATCAGCGGCGACCGGCTCGCGATTTTGACCTACCGCGGCCTTTACCTGTACACGAAGGCGCGCGACGGCGAGTGGCCCGACGCGCTCGACGCGGTGCCGCGAGCGTTTGCGCTGGGCGACGTCGGCGAGGCCGAAGCGGTTGCGTTCGACCGCAGCGGTCGTCGACTATTCGTTACCGTAGAGCGCAACTATCCACCGCTCTACGCTTTCGATGTCGAATAACCGCGTGGTGAATGCCATGAACCAGGCTCGAATTTCGTTGCTGTTGCTGATCGCACTCGCCGTCGCGGGATGCGGCGGCGCAGAACGTGGCGAGTCCATGTCGCACGCGGTGACGATCATGGCATTCAACGTCGAAAACCTGTTCGACACCGCAGACGATCCCGGCAAGGACGACAAGGCGTTTCTGCCGCTCGCCGTCAAGCAAAACGATGCGCACCGCGCGGAATGCGCATTGATCGAGGTCGAACGCTGGCGCGAGCAGTGCCTGAACTGGGACTGGCACGAAGGAGTTCTCGAGCGGAAGCTCGCCGTCGTCGCGGCGGCGATCCTGCAGGTGGGCAACGGCCGGGGACCCGACATCGTCGCGCTGCAGGAAGTCGAGAACCTGAGCGTGCTGGAGCGGCTGCGCCACGACTATCTCGCCGATGCAGGGTACCTGCAGCCGATACTGATCGAGGGTGACGACCTGCGCGGCATCGACGTCGCGTTTCTCACCCGGCTGCCGGTGTTCGGTACGCCGGTGCTGCACCCGCTCGAGCTGCCGGCGGAGTTCGCCGATCGCCGCGGCGATACGCGCGGCGTGCTGCAGGCGGACTTCCGGCTTCCGGATGGCGCCACGCTGACGGGATTCTCCGTGCATTTCCCGGCGCCGTTTCATCCGACAGAAATGCGCATCGCGGCCTACGAACAGCTGCATGCGCTGCTCGCCGGCCTGCCGCCGGACCGGCCGGCATTCGCCGCTGGGGACTTCAACACGACCGCGGCAGAGGACCGCCGCGAGAACCTGCTCGACCGCTACGCCCGCCCGACCTGGACGGTCTCCAACGACCACTGCGACGGCTGCCGCGGCACCCAGTACTACGCGCCGGACGACAGCTGGTCGTTTCTCGACATGATCCTGTGGCGCGAGGGGCGTGGCGCGGATGCAACATGGCGCCTACGCAAAAATTCGGTGCGTATCGCGAACGCGACCCCGCCGCAGGTGCTGGCCGATGGCACGCCGCACCGCTTCACGCTGCCGGAAGGTTCAGGCGTCTCCGATCACTGGCCGGTGATCGTCACGATTGAAACGGAATAGAATCAACGCGTTGTAACAATTTCGTCATGACAGGTCGATCGCACCTCGCCCGGTCACCAACGCGATTGCCGTTCAAGCACGAAATTGCTTGCGAATGCTAGATTGCGCAAGCACTTACGCTACGCTAGATTAAACGCAAAAGCGCGGGGGCACCCGGCATCGTGAAGCGCGTCTTTGGCGCTGCAGGGCCGTCCTCGAAGCACACAAAACTGTCATCCAACAACTCTAAACTTGTCGTGGAAGACATCCACTCTCGGGGACCCGAAATGAAATCAAGCTCAAACCATCGGTTTGTCCGCTGGCCGTCGCTCACTCGGCTGGTCCGGACGACTATCGCCGCCATGCTGATCCTCGCCGTACCTGTTGCAGGATTCACACAGGAAACGACGGGCTCGGTGCGCGGCTCGATCCTGACGCCGAACGGCGCGCCGGCTGCCGGTGAACTCGTTACCGTCACCGATACCCGGACCGGCGCCAGCCGCTCCGTGCGCACCAACGACGCCGGCTCGTTCAACATCCGCGGCCTGCCCGTCGGCGGCCCGTACACGATCCGCGTCGACTCGGACAATTACGAGGACTACCTGGTCACCGACGTGTTCACGAACCTGTCGGCGCCCGCCACGTTCAATATTTCGCTCGAGGAATCGGACGCTAGTATCGATGAGATCGTCGTCACGTCGCGCGTCGTCGAGACCGCGCCGATGGCAATCGGCCCGGGCTCGTCGTTCAGCATCGAGGACATCGAGGCGATGCCGAGTATCGCGCGCCAGATCCGCGACGTGATCCGCACCGACCCGCGCGTCACGCTCGGCCGCAACGACAACGGCGCAGGGTCCGGCATCAACTGCCTCGGCAGCTCTTCGCGCTCCAACGCTTTCACGATCGACGGTAGCCTCGCGGTCGACGGCTTCGGTCTTAACGAAGGCACCGGCACCTCGGCGCGCTTCGCGTTCCCGATCCCGTACGACATGGTCGCGTCGGCCTCGGTCGAATTCGCGCCGCTCGACGTGCAGTACAGCCAGTTCACCGGCTGCGCAATCAACATCGTGACCAAGCCCGGCTCGAACGAGTTCCACGGCTCGGCGTTCTACCTCTACAACGACGACAGCCTGACCGGCACCAACCTGCAGGGCAGGAAGGTCATCACCGACCCGTTCGAGGACAAGAACTTCGGCTTCGACTTCTCCGGCCCGATCATTCCCGATCACCTTTTCTTCTCGATCGCGTACGAAGAGACCGATGAAGGCGGCGTGCAGAATACCGGTCCGACCGGCGGCGGCTTCGCCAACGAACTGTCGTTCATCGATGTGACGACGGCAAACCAGATCAAGGACATCCTGATCAACCAGTATGGCCGTGACCCGGGCGAGATCGTTCGCACACTGCCGCAGACGAGCGAGCGCATCTTTGCCCGACTCGACTGGAACATCAACGACAGCCATCGCGCCGAGCTGACCTACACGCAGCTGGACGAGCTGAACCTCGATCCCGACGACTGCTGCGGCAGCTTCAACGGCTTCACGTTCCGCGACAACTTCGAGTTCGAGGGCATCGAGCAGGACACGATCTCGTTCCGGCTGTTCTCCAACTGGACCGATAACCTGTCGACCGAGCTTCGCTACTCGACGTTCGACGTGACCGACATCCAGGGCCCCGCCGGCGGTGGTGAGGCGCAGGACCCGGACCCGATCGTGCGGCTACAAGTCGAAGATGGCGCAGGCGACCCGATCCTGACCAGCGGCCCGGGCTTCTTCCGCTCCGCGAACGACCTGCAGTACACGATCGACCAGTTCAAGATCTCGGCCGACTACGTCTGGGGTGACCATACGTTTACGGTCGGCTTCGAACAGGAGACGCGCGACATCTTCAACCTGTTCATCCCGAACGCAACCGGCACGATCGTCTTTGATGATGTCGCTGCGCTCGCGGCGGGTACTGCCAGCGCGTTCAACATCAACGGTTCGTTCACGCAGGATCCGCGGGACGCGGCCGCGACCTTCGAGCGCGATATACGGAGCTACTACATCCAGGACGAATGGCAGGTCAACGACTCGATCACAGTCGTCGCCGGCATCCGCTTC
>CALKYK010000167.1 GCA_938003715.1 uncultured Gammaproteobacteria bacterium | reverse complement strand
AGTGCTCCCGGACCGCCTCGATGACGACCTGCCGGGCGACATCGAGGGCCTGCGCGTGGGTCGATCGATCGCCGATGTCGAAAAAGACCTGATTGTCGCCACGCTCGAGCACTTCGACGGCGACAAGAAGCGCGCCGCGGCGAGCCTCGGCATCAGCCTGAAAACGCTCTACAACCGGCTGAAGGAGTACGAGGAGGAATAGCGCGCATCGGAACGTAAGTCCGGCGCGCAAGCTGGCATCGTTTTTGCACCTTATTTGCCGGGCAGAACAGGCAGAAAGTCAATGAGTGCAGTCGACGCGCAAACCAGGGCCGCAACGATCCTGATTGTCGAAGACGAGGCGAGCGCGCGCGAGGCCAGCCGGCGCTACCTGGAGGTATGCGGGTTTCGCGTTCGCACCGCGGCCACGGCCGCCGAAGCGGAAACACAAGCGGCTGATTTCACTCCGGATATCGCGATATGCGACTGGCGCCTAGCGGGTTCCAGGGACGGGGTCGAGATCGCGAGGGAGCTGCAGCGGCGCTACTCGACCACGATTATTTTCATGACCGCCTACCCGCTGGACGAACTCAAAGACGCCACGCGGGACCTCGAGGTCGCGGCCTACTTCCGAAAACCCGTGTCCCTGACGGCGCTCGCGGAGGCCATCGAGACTGCCGATACCGGGTAAAAATTACCCGCCGGTGCAATTTCTGCACCCGCAGGTCGTTGAATTAACCACCCCGATACGCCATCACCGCGCCGCAACGCCCGGATCCCGGCGTTTTCCGCGAGCTGGCACAGAACCTGCAACATTTCTTCCCGACGAAGGCCGGCGCACCGGTGCGACCGCGGACGCTTGAAGACAGGAGAAAGCTGATTTTATGCTTTCGTGAGCTTTGGGCTTTTTCATCCTGGCGGTCATTGCCGGCGTGTTCGGCTTCTCCGGCATCGCGGGCACCGCGGCAGGAATAGCACAGATTTTCTTCGTTCTGTTTCTCGTGCTGCTGGTCGTCAGCGCTATCGCAGGTGCGTTGCGCGGTCGACCCCCGGTTTGATTGATAAAAACGAAGGAGGTAGCGATGAACAAGTTAATTTCCCTGTCAATACTCGTTTTGTTCGCATTCGGTCTGGCGGGCTGCAATACGACCCGCGGTCTGGGTCAGGACATCGAGGCGACCGGTGAGAAAATCGAAGAGGTCGCCGAGGAAACGAAGGAGCGCCTCGAGAACGATTGACCGTCGCGCTACAAATAACTCCGGAATTTTGCAATCAATGACACAGGGAGAATCATGAATCCTTTAAACCTGATCACCGAGCAGCTGCGCGGCTTCGCCGAAAGCGCGATCCAGCATTCGCCGAACGTTGCGGCCGCGATTCTGCTGCTGTTCGTGACCTGGCTGGTCGCGAAACTCGCGCGCCGCTTAACGACGCGGATCATGCCGGGTGACGACGGACGCGCAACGCTGACAATGGCGGTCCGCAAGCTCGTCACGATCGGCATCTGGACGGGCGGAATCGCGTTGACGGCTATCGTCCTGTTCCCGAGCGTCAAGCCGGGCAGCCTGCTGGCCGGCCTGGGTATCGGTTCGGTCGCGGTCGGCTTCGCGTTCAAGGACATCTTCGAAAACTTTTTCGCCGGCATGCTGATCCTGTTCAGGCAACCGTTCAAGATCAACGACCACATCGAGGTCGACGGCATCGAGGGTGTCGTCGAGAACATCACGATCCGGGATACGCTGGTGCGTCAAACCGACGGGCAGCCGGTGATCATTCCGAACTCGGTGCTTTTCAAGAACCCGGTTACGGTGCGTACCGACAAGGACAGTCGCCGCGTAACCGTGATGTGCGGCGTCGCCTACGACGAAGACGTCGACGAGTCTCGCGAGGTGATCAGGAAGGCGGTCGAAAAGGTGAAGAGCGTCAACACCGACAAGCCGATTCAGATATTCGCGCAGTCTTTTGGCGCCAGCAGTATCGACTTCGAGGTAACCTGGTGGACCGGCTCCAAACCGGTCGACATCCGCACCTCGCGCGACGAGGTCGTCGCATCGGTGAAGCGGGCCCTGGACGAGGCCGGTATCGAAATACCGTATCCGTACCAGACGCTCACGTTCCACGAGCCTCTGCCGGTGCGCCAGATCGCGGCCAACAGCTGACCGCGAGGTACACCGACGAACAAGGCAGCCGCACCTCGGTGCGGCTGTTTTTTTACCCGATGCAGCGGCTCTCGAAAGTGGCCAACAGTTTGTCGGGTGCCTCGGCCCGTTCGAAGAACGCCTGCAGGTAGCGCTGCGCCGTCGCAGCGCTTTTTCCGGAGAGGCCGGGCACGGACTCCGGGACCTCGAGGATTTCGGCGCGCTTCGATCGCACCGACTGTAGTGCCTGCTGCAGGATTGCGCGATCCGTGCAGATGCCCCGGTATCGGCGCTGGGTAACGCGCCTGATCCTCAGGCTCGGGTCCGGAAACGCGTAGCGGGCATTGACGAGCCCCGCCAGGTCGAAATCGAAAGGAACGGTCAGGACGACGCCGTCGCGCTCGAACAGATCGACATTGTGGCAGCAAACATCGTCGTCATCGGGACTGACGAGGCCCCAGTCGGTGTTGCCGATCATGTACTGGAAGACGTAGACGAGAGCTGCAAGTTCGCGATCGTGGCGGCGCACAGGCATGCCGTCCAGCTCAGCGATCGATGCCCCGATTCGTTCCACGAGCATCTCGGTCGGTTCGATGAGGAACGCGTAGCGCGACGCCGCGCCGACATCCAGCCAGCCCTCGGTGCCGCGATAATTGATACGCAACAGGCGAACCCGGTAGCTGGCCTCGCTCAGCAAATTGAATATGCGGTAGGCCACGTACTCTTCGAGAAGATCCTGCTCCCCGCGATCGTAGTTACGGCAATGCGTAACGAGTTTCAGCTTGTCCTGGCCGTGGAATACGGACGCCTCGTCCACGTCGTCGGGAAAATTGAGCCGCAGCGGCGGAAACTCGCAAACGCTTACACGGCTGTTGCCGCGGATGCGCACATCGATTTCGTGAGAATACGCTGCCGTATCCAGCGTAAACGGAAACTCGTCGCGATTCTCAGTCGCCGCGAGCAGCGAGCGATACGGACCCTCCAGTGTGACGTCGAGTACGAAATCGTCCTCGAACAGGTCCGATGCTTCAACCGCCGATCCGCCGGCTGCCAGGAGGAGAAGCGCAACTGTCGTATATCGAAACACTGTCATCTGTCGACATTGCCGTCCCGCAATTCCGAGCGGCATACCCGTTATCGCTGCCGGATCGTTACGAATCGGCAGCCCCGGACTCGTTCGACTCTACCTCTTTTCTCGGCCGGGATCCGATGATTTCGAAGATCAGGCCCGCCAGCGCATTGATTCTCGTGACGCGAAAAATCACGGCCGAGGTCGTGATCGGACGCACCGCGCGCACTTCTCTCAGTTTCGGAATCAGCAGGATCACGACGGCGGCGCGCACCAGCGTCGAGGCGATGAAGACACCGTAGAGCGGGCTCAGCCAATGCACGGCGAATCCGAAGACGTTGAAATCGGTCGGCATCAGGGCACCAAGCAGGCCGCCCAGCAGCGCGCCGCCGAAAACGCCGACCGCCGCCAGCACGTTGTGTATCGCGAGGTAGGTGGCGCGCCGGTTCGGCGCGATCAGGTCGTAGATGAAATTGCTCGCGCTCAAGGTGAAGCCGGCCCAGGAAAAGCCGCTCAATGCCTGGATCGCGAGCAGGTAGTAGAAGTCCGTGGAAAACGTCCACAGGAGCGGCATCAGCGGAATGAAGAGCCCGGTGACCGCCAGCACCCGACGATTGCCGAACACGTCGCTGATCCTGCCCCACTGGGTAAGGGTCAGGAACTGCGCCAGAATTGCGGTGCCGGTGTTGAGTGTGAACGCCAGGTAGCTGAATTCGAGGTCGCGCAGCATGTAGACAGTGAAAAAAGGCGACGCGATCGCGACCGAGAACTGCATCAGTGCGAAGAACACGGAAAAGCGCACGGCGTTGGAATGCCGCAGCTGGTGCAGCCAGCCCCTGCCGATCGGCAGGTCCATCGCTGCGACCTGCCCGCCCGGATCCTTCATGGGCGCGAGGTGCTACACCGAAACCATTCGCGCGACTGCCGCGATGCCGAACAGCAGCATGAATCCCAGCAGCGTGCGCCCTTCGCTGCTTGCCGCGTGCAGCAGGAAACCGCCGAGCATCAGCGAGCCGAACGTCACGAGCGTCACGATCCGGGTGCGCAGGCCGAAGAATCGCCCGCGCCGGCGCTGCGGCACGATGTCGCCCATCAGGCTGCTCCACTGCGGCGCGGCCAGGTGCGCGCCGCCGTGATAGAGCACGACGCTTGCGATGATCAGCGGCACCGCGTACTCGGGCAGCAGGATCGGCAGCAGCAGGATGGGCAGCCACGCAAACGACTGCACGGACGCGCCAAGCAAGACGATCGCCTTGCGATGGCCGGTTACGTGGCCCAGCCAGGCGGAAACGAGCTGCACCAGCGACGCAAGGAGCGGCGGCACCGATGCCAGCACGCCGATCTGCGGCGTGGTGGCATTCCAGAAGAGCGCATAGGCCGACAGGTAGGTTTCGCCGACGCCGGTCATGCCGGCAAAAGCGGCGGCATCCTTCAGGGAGTGCCGGAGCGATTTGTCGATTACCGGATCGCGGGATAGAGGCTTCATGATCGGGTCTGGTTGTGGCGACACCCGATCCCGCATTGCGCGACGGTGCCGGTGGCCTGCGTACTATACTGGCGGCCGAACCTTCAGGGGAGCGGGACCGCATGCAAACCGGCTGCTGGCGCATCCGAACAGTGATCCTGGCTGTGACCGCCTTCCCGTGGGCGGCGATGGCGGCGCCGGACTGGCCGGGCGATGCGACAGTTGCGGTCAACCTGACTTTCGACCTGGATGCGGAAACCGTGTGGTGGCAGGACAGCCGCTCGATGACCGGCAACCCGAGTTCGCTGTCACAGGGCCGATACGGTCCGACGGTGGCGCTGCCGAAGATCCTGGAACTCCTTGAAAGGCACGACGTCGTAGCGACGTTCTTCGTGCCGACCTGGGTCATCGACCACTACCCGGATGCCGTGCGGCAAATCGTCGAGCGGGGCCACGAAGTCGGCGCACACGGCGTTCGCCACGAACCGCCCGCATCGCTGACGCCGGAAGAGGAGCGTGTAATTCTCGCCGAGAGCGTGCGCGTCATCGAGGCGCTGACCGGACGCAAACCGGCCGGCTACCGCGCCCCGGCCTGGGCGCTGAGCGATGCGACGCTCGCGCTCGCTGCCGAAGCGGGGTTCTTCTACTCGAGCAACCTGATGGATCACAACCTGCCATACCGGCATGCCGATCCCGCCGGCCTCGTCGAGCTGCCGGTTTCCTGGGTGCTCGACGACGCGCCGTTCTTCTGGTTCGACGAGGACAGCTGGAACAAGTCGATCCACAGCGCCGCCGACGTGCAGGAAATCTGGCGCGAGGAATTCGCCGCTGCTTATCGCGATGGCGGCTATTTCAATCTGACCCTGCACCCGCAGTTCATCGGCCGCCCGGCACGGCTGCACATGCTGGACGAATTCATCGCCTGGATGAAATCGCAGGACGGAGTGTGGTTCGCGAGCTGCGAATCAGTAGCGCGGCATGTTTCGGGAGCGGCTGCAAACCCATAGGGTAATGAATACGTTTGCAGGTCCGTCGGCGTCCGGACGAATACGGTACATTGACGCATCGCCCGGCGACGGCCGGGACCGAGTGGGGAACAATAATGATCATCACCTCATTCCTGTTTGTCACGGGCCTGGTTGCCGCGCTCACCTGGTGGTTCACGCGCGGCGACGATCACGCGACGAGTAAAGGCTATTTCCTCGGCGGCCGCAGCCTGACCTGGCCGCTGATCGCGGGCTCGCTGCTGCTGACAAACCTGTCCACCGAGCAGATGGTGGGACTGAACGGTGCCGCGTTCACCTACGGCTTCGTGGTGATGGTCTGGGAGGTCGTCGCCGTGCTCGCCCTTGTGTGCATGGCGATGTTCTTCCTGCCACGCTTCCTGAAGAGTGGCGTCACGACCGTCCCCGAGTACCTCGAGATCCGCTTCGACCACCAGACTCAGGTCATCACGAATCTGATATTCCTCGTCGCCTACGCGGGGATACTTTTGCCGATCATTCTCTACACCGGCGCGACCGGGCTGATCGGCATCCTCGACGTGCAGGCGATCACCGGTATCGAGTCGGAGACGCAGACGCTATGGCTGATCGTCTGGATGGTGGGCATCATCGGTTCGATGTACGCGCTGTTCGGCGGACTTCGCACCGTCGCGGTTTCCGACGTTTTGAACGGGATAGGCCTGCTGACCGGCGGGCTACTGATCGCCTGGTTCGGCCTGAAAGCGCTCGGCGGCGGGAGCATAGCGAACGGGGTCGAGGCGCTGGCGGCCGGCAACGAGGGGCGATTCAACTCGATCGGCGGCCCCGACTCCTCGGTTCCGTTCGGCACGATCTTCTCGGGCGTGCTGCTGCTGCATCTCTTCTACTGGACGACGAACCAGCAGATCATCCAGCGCACCTTCGGCGCCAGCTCGCTCGCGGAAGGCCAGAAGGGCGTGCTCGCAACCGGTTTCCTGAAACTGCTGGGCCCGCTGTACCTCGTGATTCCGGGCATGATCGCGTTCGCGCTGTTCGCGGGACAGGATGTGCGCGCCGATCACTCGTACGGCATGCTCGTCAACCGCGTGCTGCCGACGCCGCTGGCCGGTTTTTTTGCCGCAGTGATGATGGGCGCGATCCTGTCGAGCTTCAATTCGGCGCTGAACAGCACCTGCACGCTGTTCAGCCTCGGGCTGTACAAGAACGTTCTGAAACCCGACGCGACACAGGAGCAAATCGTGCGCTCCGGCAAGGTGTTCGGCTGGACGCTCGCCGTCGTGTCGATAACGATCGCGCCTCTCCTGGCCGGCCAGGAAAGCATCTTTTCCTACCTGCAAAAAATGAACGGGCTGTATTTCATCCCGATATTCGCCGTCGTTCTGGTGGGCATGGTGACCCGTCGCGTTCCGGCGCTTGCGGCGAAGGTCGCTCTCGTGACCGGCTTCACCGTGATCGCACTGGGCTATTTCGTCTACCCGTTCACCGCCGTCGTGGAAAGCCTGCACGAGTTCCACTTTCTCGGCGTCGTGTTCGCATACCTCGTCATCATCATGCTGATCATCGGCGAATTGCGGCCGCTCCCGGAAGAGTGGGTGCAGGAGGATGTGCGCGCCGTCGACATGACGCCGTGGAAACACACGAAAGTGGCGGGACTGGTGCTGGTGCTGCTGGTACTGACGATCTACATTGTGTTCGCGGACTTTTCGGTATTGCAGTAGGTCGACGCAGCCGCTACATCGTCGATCGTGGCCGAAGCAATCGGTGCGAAATTCTATTCCCGGCAACGCCGCTGAATGCTTCCCGTTACGTTGCCCTGAATTTCGATACAACGAGCACCGGCCTCGATGACATTGTTCGCGACGTACATTCGCTGGGTACTCCTCAGCTGGATGCCAATCCGCCTGGCGTTTATCGAGTTTCCGTCAATGATGTGCCCCACCTGACCACTCGAGACGATGCCGTAATTGACATTCGAGAAGTAACCGTCATAGACGGAAACATAATAGGCATCGTCGTGGATGACGACGCCGAATTCGTCATTCGGATTGAGCAGGTCCAGGCAGCGGAATCATGACAAGACGATATCTTCGCTGTCCTTGACGTCGATGCAGTTTTCCCGGTTGCCGCGAAATTCGCCGCCCGCGACGTAGACTCGTTGTGCGGCGCCCCGGGACGCATCTCCAATCTGGATCGAATCACCCGCCATGTTGTAGATATTGGCCTCCCATATCCACTGGTCCTGTCCGAGCGTCTTGATGCCGTGCAGATCGTTTTCCGGTGCTTCGTATCTTCGATCACCGAAATCGTGTATCGATCCCCTTAGCCACATGGACGAATTACCCAGGCCCACAGCGGATCCGTGACCGACGTTCCGCTGCGGTCCGGCAACTTCGAAGTCCCGAATAACGCAATGCTCGCACCGCCACGCAGCGAGCCCGTCATCCCCGACCGCCCTGACGGTGCCGTTCTGCAGGATCACGTATCTCCCGGAAAGCTCGAGATCGTTCCAGACTGCGCCGCTGGCTTCTATGACGTACGGATCACCCGGCGTGCCCCGTCGATCGAGCACGCCGCGACCCAGGTCGCCTGAAAAGGTCTCGTCCACGGGATAGTCCGCAAACGGATCGAACCCGAGGATCGCGACCGGATCCGGAATTCCGCGGTACATCGAACCTGTGCCGGCAGCAGTGCCGGATGCCGCAGTCACGGGGACGGGCGCCGGGTAGGACGACGTCAGCGGACCGCAGCCCGACAGTGCGGCCGTCATTGCCAGCAACAGGCTGGCGGCAGCAACCGACGATATCCGCGCGGCGTCGGGGCCAGAGCCGATGCAGCGGGCAAGAGGACGATCGAGGATGCTGATCATGGAGAGCAAAATCCTTTCCTGTTTAGGGCCTTACAAACTAGTTCGCAATGTATTCGAGATAGTATGCGTAATTGCCAGACAAGTATATGAATCTTGCGAGCACAAACTCCCTTTTTCGCGCGAACGAGCACCCAGCC
>CALKYK010000166.1 GCA_938003715.1 uncultured Gammaproteobacteria bacterium | reverse complement strand
TGTGGCTGGCCGCGCCGTCTGGTGCGGCGTGGCGATTCCTTGGAACCGTCGTCTGGCGGGTCGGGTGCCGCTGACGGATACGGTCGCAGTCACCGCCGACGGGCCGGGGACCGGCGACACCCGGACGCCGAGTTCGTGGGCGCGCCTGAGCAGCCGGAAACCCGGATCGCTCACCAGCGGCGTACCCGCGTCACTGACCAGCGCCACGTCATGACCCGCCTCGACCGCAGCCAGCACCTCGGCAAGCGCCTTTTCCTCGTTGTGGTCGTGCAGCGCGATTTGTCGCGTTTTGAGCCCGAAATGCGATAGCAATCGCCCGGTTACGCGGGTATCCTCGGCCGCGACGAGGTCCACCGCACCGAGCGTTTTCCTGGCGCGCGGGGCCAGGTCGTCGAGGTTGCCGATCGGCGTTGCGACGACGAACAAAGTGCCTCGATCCACTCTAATTCATTCCAGGATGAGAAAAGGTCTGCGCTGCCCGATGACAGCCCTCGATGCGATATTCGCAACCGTCGTACAGCATCCTGCCTCGCGGCCCGCGCCGCGGGCAAGCGCCGCGAATGCCAGGCGGGGCCCGGTGAGGCTCCTCGTCGCCGCGCTGCTCGCCGTTCTGATGGCCGGTTGCGCGACCGGCGATTTCGGCCTGCCCGTCGGCATGAGCGAGCGGCGTGCCGAGGCGCTTGCGGACAACGGCCGCTACGAGGACGCCGCCGGCGTGTACATCGGGCTGGCCGCCGAGGCGAGCGGCAGCGAGCGCGACCGGCTGACCCTGCTTGCGATCGAGCAGTGGCTGTTTGCCGGCGACGGACGCCGCGCGCGCAATGCGCTCCGCCAGGTGCCGATGCCGGACAGCGGCGAACTGATGTGGCTGTGGAGTGCCGACGCCGCGGCACTGGCCCTGTGGGAAGGCAACCCGGACGCCGCGCTGTCACTGCTCGAACCGCTGAGCAGGCAACCGCTGCCGGTCGAGCACCGGCTGCGCGTCGAGGCGCTGCGCGGCGACGCCTGGTTCCAGAAAGGCGACCCATTGACCGCCGTCGATCTCTACCTGCAGCGCGAAAACTGGCTGGAAACCGACGCCGATGTACAGCGCAATCGCGAGCGCCTGTGGGCGGGCCTCACGGTCAGCGACGTCGACGTACTCGCGGACGCTGCGGAGCGCAGCTTCGACCCGGTGGCGCGCGGCTGGCTTGCGCTGGCGGTGCTCGCCAATTCGACCGGTCAGCAGGGCATCGGCTGGGGCAATGGCGTCGTGCGCTGGCAGGACGATTACCCGCAGCACCCCGCGAACGGTTTGCTCGCCGACCTCGCGCTGCCGGATACCACGCTGGTCCACTACCCGCGCCAGATCGCGCTGCTGTTGCCGCTGACCGGCGACGGCGCGGCCGCCGGCAATGCCATTCGCAACGGCTTCCTGGGCGCCTATTTTGCAGCGGTCAGCGGTGCCGACACACTGCAGGAAGTGCGCGTGTACGACGTCAGCCGCGTCGGCGGCGCAGGCAACGCCTACTTCGAGGCTATCTCCGACGGCGCCGAGTTCGTCGTCGGACCTCTCCTGCACGAGCAGGTCGCATCACTGGCCGACGAAATGCTGCTGCCGGTGCCGGTCCTGGCGCTCAACTACCTGCCGGACGAAATCATGGCCCCGCCGGGCATGTACCAGTTCGCGTTGGCGCCCGAGGATGAAGCCGCCTCGGCGGCGCAGCGCGCAATCGACGACGGCGGCAAGCGCGCGGTCGCGCTGGTGCCGGCGACGGAATGGGGCCGCCGGGTCCTGTCGAGCTTTGCCACCGAGTTCGAGGGCCTGGGCGGCACGCTCGTCGACTACCGCAACTACGAACCGCAGGCGCAGGACTTTGCGTTCGAAATAGAAAGCCTGATGGCGCTGACGCAAAGCGTGCAGCGCTACCAGCGGCTGCGCGCCAACATCGGCCGGCCGCTGCAGTTCGATCCGCGACGCCGCCAGGACATCGACCTCGTATTTCTCGCTGCCGACGGCAAGGCCGGGCGCCTGATCAAGTCGCAGCTCAAGTTCCACTACTCCGGCGACCTGCCGGTGTACTCGACGTCGTTCATCTACTCGATGGACGGACGGCCGAACTCGGACCTGAACGACGTCATGTTCGCCGACGCGCCGTGGATCATTTCGCCGCCGGCCTGGATCGCCGATTATCCGTCGATCTACAACGAGTACTGGCCAGCGGAGCGCCGCCTCGCCCGTTTCCACGCAATGGGCTACGACGCCTATCACCTGGTCGGCGAACTGTTCAATGCCGACGAGCGTCCGCCGGATGAAATGATCGGCGCGACCGGGCGCCTGTTCCTGACCACCGACGGCCGCGTGCATCGCAAGCTGGCATGGGCGCGTTTCGAACGCGGCCGGCCGGTGCCACTGCCCGATCGCGATCGCTTCGACTTGCTGCTCGACGGTTTCGGCGACGATCCCATGCGCGACGAGTACACGGATGACGAGGCGATGCAGTGGGAGGAACCCGGTCCACGGCCCTAGGCACGGGTTTCGAGCAACGCGCGGCCACGTTCCTCGTGCGACGCGGGCTCGAAGTCGTCGCGCGTAACTTTCGCTGCCGCCTGGGCGAACTCGACCTCGTGATGCGCGACGCCGACGCGCTGGTCGTCGTCGAAGTGCGCTCCCGCGGCTCCACCCGCTTCGCCACGGCCGCGGAGTCGGTCGATCGGCACAAGCAGCAGAAACTGATGCGCGCAACGCAGTTTTTCCTCGCCCGGCACCCGCACTTCGCCGACCTGCCGCTGCGCTTCGACGTGGTCGCATTCGACGCCAAAGACGGCGACAATCACAACCTCAGGTGGATACCCGACGCATTCCGTCCCTGAGCGGCGACGATACAATCGACAGGACCATGGACGACAGGCAACGAATCGAAGCGCATTTTGCGGAAAGCATCGCGGTGAAGCAGGCGGCGGCCGAAGCGCTGGTCGACGACATCGCCGCTGCCGGCCGCCTCCTCGCCGAGTCGCTTCGCGCAGGCGGCAAGGCGCTTTCCTGCGGCAACGGCGGCTCCGCCGGCGACGCCCAGCATTTTTCGTCGGAGCTCCTCAATCGATTCGAGCGCGAACGGCCCGGCCTCGCTGCCGTTGCGCTGACGACGGATTCCTCGACCCTGACCTCGATTGCGAACGACTACGCGTACGAGGAAATCTTCGCGAAGCAGGTTCGTGCGCTCGGTCGCAAAGGCGACGTGCTGCTCGCGATTTCGACCTCCGGCAACTCCGCAAACGTCAACCGCGCCATCGAGGCGGCGCACGAACAGGATCTGTCCGTCATCGCCCTGTCGGGCCGGGACGGCGGCCGCATGGCGCCGCTGCTCGCCGACGGCGACGTCGAGATTCGCGTGCCCGGCGAACGCACCGCCCGCATCCAGGAAGTGCACCTGGTCGTCATCCACTGCCTCTGCGACCTGCTCGACGAGGCGCTGTTCGGCTGACGCCAATAACCCTCTCGGTGCACGGGAGCATGTTCGGACGGGCGACTTGCCCACTCTCGTCATTGCCAGGAGCGCAACGACGACGCAATTCTCGTGTGTTTAGTGCGGAGCCGCAGCGACCCCGGGCAATTACTCCTCACTCGAAAAGCCCTTAACTCGC
>CALKYK010000165.1 GCA_938003715.1 uncultured Gammaproteobacteria bacterium | reverse complement strand
CTAATCTCCGCAGGTCGGCGTGGGCCGGGGCGTTCTCGACGCGGCCGGCGACGTCGTAGAGGCTGCACAGGTCGCGAACGATGTCGTCGGTATGCTGCACTTCGGCCGCCCGCAGCAGCTTCAGCAGTTCCGCTTCGGCGGGCCAGAAGCCCTGTGCCGATCCGTCCACGATTTCGCGCCACAGTTCGACGGCGCGTTCCCTTTCTCCGGCGAATTCGTGCTGCATCGCGATCGCGAACCTGATGAGGCTGTCGGCATCGGGGAGCAACTCTTCCGCGGTCAGCGTGCCGTTGAACAGCAGCACGGCACGGTAATAGGTGTGATTCTCGATGATGTCGAGACCCGCCGGTACCGGCGCAACCACCGCCGCCGCTTCGGCGTCGCGGCCGAGCTTGCGCAGCGCCAGGTAGCGCCAGTAGGCGGTCGACACCGTGCGGTCGGGAGACTGGCCCAGCGGTTCGCTTGCCGCGCGCGTCATGCCGCTGACAGTCGTCTCGTAGTCGCCGGTCGCATAGCTGGTTTGCGCAAGATAGTAGTGAATGTTCGATTTGTACGTGCCGAGGTACTGGTGGCGTTCGTTGATGATGCCGTCCGGCTCGAAGGAATCCTCGTGCGCCTCGACCAGCTCTGCCGCGCGCCGGTAGTCCGCGATGGCGAGATCCAGCGCGCGATAGCGCGCCCGATGCCGGCCGCGAAAACGGTACAGCTTGTAGCTGTCGGGATGCAGCTCGAGGCCTGCCGTGAACACCTCGATCGCTTCGGGCCAGCGCGCGAGGTAGCCGAGGCGGCGGCCGAGCCAGATGAACGAATCCTCACGGGTCGGCGCGACCTCGAACGCGGCGCGCGCGATCGCCAGGTCCTCGAGCAGACGGGCACGGGTCTCGGCGCTCCAGGCCGGTTCGCGCAGCGGCGTGCCGGTCAGCGTCTGCCCCTGCACGGGCGGCAGGGGCATGTCGCCCGCGGTTGCCGCAGCGTCGCAGTTGCGATCGCAATTTGCCGTGCAGGCCACCGCGAGCAGGAAAAGCGGCAGCAGCGTGATTGGCCGGGCGGCCCTCAACTCGCGAGCCGGGTCCGGTTACGCCCGGCGCGCTTGGCCCGGTACAGCGCCTTGTCGGCCCGGGCGATCCAGCTGTCGAGCGTTTCCCCGCGCCGCAGCTCGGCGACGCCCAGCGAGATCGTGACGCCGCGGCCGGGCATGAGCTCGTTGACTTCCACCAGCGTGCGCAGCTGTTCCGCCAGCATCGAGGCTCGCTCGATGTTCTGCCCGTCCATGACCAGCACGAATTCCTCGCCGCCGATGCGGTACAGGCTGTCGGTCACGCGGGTGCGCAGGTGCACGATCTGCGTCAGCCGCTGCAAAATCTGGTCGCCGGCGGCGTGGCCGTGCACGTCGTTGACCATTTTGAAATGGTCGAGGTCGAGCAGGATGATGGACGCCGGCAAACGTTTGCGGTCGAACGCGGCGATCAACTCGGTCAGCTTCGATTCCAGCGCCCGCCGGTTGCCGGCGCCGGTCAGCGGATCTTTCGTCGCGTGCCGGACCAGCAGCGACTGCTGGCGGTTGTTGATCACCGAAAACGCGTAGGCAAACGCCGTCGTCACGAGGATCGTCACCAGGATCGTCGCGGTACTGAACGGATCGAATATCTTGAAGAGCTGTGGCAACAGTATCGCGGACATCAGCAGCGTCAGCAGGATCGCTTCGCGGGGCTTCAGCAGGTAGAAAGTGGCCATCAGCGCGGGGAAAGCCCAGTAAACCGTTTCCGGCCCGCGCACGTAGACGGAAAGAATCACGCCGCACACGGCCAAGATCGCGATGGCGATGCTGGTGAAACGGATTTCACGGGTGCGATAGACATAAAAGCCGAGAAACGCGAAACCCGTGACGATCAGCGTGTCGACGATTGCAATCAGCCAGTCGGCATGCAGCCAGCGCAGCACGGCGAACGGGGCCACACCGAGAGCACCGGCGGCGCTCAGGATAAGCGGCAGGTACTCGGCGACAGGATCCCTGACGTCGGGTGCCCGGGCGTACTCGCTCCAGGTCTCGATCGCGGATTTTTCGTCAGACAAGTTGCCGTCCTTTGCCGGCACAGCATTTTTTTGTTCTGTCGATCGTGTGCCGTGACGGGGACCACTATAGCAAAATCCCGGCGTCGATCCGGTGCAGGGTTCACCGTTTTGACATAAACGACAGGCCTTCTGGCCGCGCAGGTCTCAGCCGGCCGGTGCCGAAGATTCGGAGATTTTCCGGTCCGCCGGGTTGCGATCCGTGAACAGGCGCCTCACCGATGCCGTATCGATGAAATCCGACTGCGGATCGACGACGTGCACCTGGTTGCGGCCTGCGTTCTTGGCCGCATAGCAGGCCGCGTCCGCGAGCCTGAACAGCGATGCCATGTCCTTGACCGCAGCGCTCGGCGCCGCGCCGATGCTGATGCCCACCGTGTAGTAGTTTCGGCCCCAGGCCAGTCGATAGCCCGACACCGAGTTGCGTATGTTCTCCGCAATCTCGCGTGCCTTGTACAGGGGGCACTTCTTTATGAACACGCAGAACTCGTCGCCGCCGAGCCGCGCGGTCAGGTCATCGCCGCGCACGCAATCCCTGATGATCTGACCGACGTCTGACAGCAGCTTGTCGCCCGCGGCGTGGCCGGCCTCGTCATTGACGTTCTTGAAGTGATCCAGGTCGCAGTACAGCAGGAAGTGGCCGTCGTGCTGCCGGTCGAGGATGACCTGCACGCTCTGTTCGACCTCGGTCCGGTTCATCAACCCGGTCAGGCCGTCGAAACTCGCCTGCTGCTTCAGCGCCGCCTTGGCCGCGTGCAGCGATTTCAGCAGCCCGCCGACGTAGGGCGGAATCAGCGCCAGTAGCAGCAAGATGTTGAAACTCAAGGTTTTCTGGCTCTGCCAGTAGGGGCTCAACAGGTACACGGCCGTGAAACCGACAAAGGACAGCATCGCGCAGGCGTACAGGTACCTGATGCCATAGCGAAAGCCGTTGCCGAGCGTCACCCACAGGTAGATCGCCGCCACGGCCGCCGCCCCCTGCTCGCCCAGGAACATGGCTGTCGATATCGCCAGTACGTCGTGCAGCATACCGATGACGCGGCGCGTGACGGACACGCCCGGATCGACGAGGAGCGCGACGGTCAGGCCGATCGTGATCGTGAACGCGATGCTGACGGCCCAGCGAGCGTAGTACGCGTACTCGGCGTTCTCGGCATTCTGCGCAAAATAGTCGGAATGGAAGTAGAACATCGCCGTGCCCACGATGGCGAGCCGAATGGCGACCTGGACATGCTCGGCGTCGTCGCGCTTGCGCAATCGTTCGAGCAGGGATTTGACGGTTCGGACCAGGGACAAGGAGGCTGACCTTTACCGGGCCGGCGTAGCGGCGGCGCCGGGTCGGACCGGCTGCCCGGCTTTGTCATCGGTGAACAGGCGCCGCACCGAAGATGTGTCGATGAACTCTGAATCCGGGTCGACGACGTGTACCTGGTTACGGCCCGCGTTCTTGGCCGCGTAGCACGCAGCGTCTGCGAGCCTGAACAGCGACGCCATGTCCTTGACCGCGGCGCTCGGCGCCGCGCCGATGCTGATGCCCACCGTGTAGTAGTTGCG
>CALKYK010000164.1 GCA_938003715.1 uncultured Gammaproteobacteria bacterium | reverse complement strand
CGAGCCGGCGAGGACAAAATACGAATGGCTGTAGCGGGACGCGGAGGAAGTCGATCGCTACATCGCCGACCCGCACTGCGGGGGCCCTTTCACGAACCGGCTCTGGTACGACCTGACCGGCGGGCTGCTCGCGATCACGTCGCGTGATGCGGTTCAGCGGGTACCGTTATCGCTGCCGATCCTGATATTCGGTGGCGCGGACGACCCGGTCGGCGGCGCGAAAGGCCAGTCGCGGCTCGCCGCCGTCTACACCGACAGCGGGCACACGGACGTCACGCTCGAGATATACGACGGCGGACGCCACGAGATGCTGAACGAAACCAATCGTGACGACGTGACGCGCGACGTGCTGGCCTGGATCAACGCACGCCTGTAGGAGCCTACCCCGGCGGGCGACGGCAATAAGGAAAACGGCGACGCAAAAAAAAGCCCCCGCGGCTGCGGGGGCTCTTTTTTGTTGCTTCGTACTACGTGATCAGTCGTAACGGAAGGTGCCACGAATGTAGTAGTACGGACCCTGCCAGTCCATGACGGAGTCGGACCGAACGATGCGGCCGCAGCACGCTTCGCCGATCGTATCCGGATCCGGCAGTTCGTCGGTGATGTTGTTGCCACCGAAGGTCAGCGTCATCGCCTCGTTGACATCCCAGTTCAGATCGAAGTCCCACTGGATCATGCCGTCGAAGTCCTGGATGCTGGCCAGCGTGGAATTGGCGGCGTTCTTGTAGTCGCCATACCAGTTGCCGCGCAGGCCGAACGTGACGTCGTTCGCCCAGCTGTGACGGAACCCGAGAACACTGCGGAAGCTCGGCAGGCCGTTCTCTTCGTCGAACACGCCTTCGTCGTTCAGGAAGAACGTGGTGCCGCCGGCGCCGTCATCACGAGGCGTACGGCGGGTCACTTCCGTGTTGTTCCAGTTCGCGCTGACCGAGAAGGTCGAGCTGCCACCGCCCCACTCTACGTCGTAGGTCGCGACCAGGTCGATACCCTGGGTTTCCGTGTCCACGTCGTTCGTGAAGAAGCTGACCTGTGCGATCGTGTTCGCACCCGGTACGCCGGCAGCCGTCAGAGCAGCAACCTCGGCCGGCCCGACCGCGAAGTCGGACGACAGGATGATGCGATCATCCAGGCCGATGAAGTAGTAGTCGAGCGTCAGGGTCAGGGCGTCGGTCGGCTGGGCCGCGATACCGAACGTGAACTGCGTCGAGGTCTCGTCCTTCAGCGGCGTTGCGCCGAAGATCGCCGAAGCCGGGTGATCCGGCGGGAAGATGCCTTCCGCAACCGGCTGGCCGTTCGGGTCGATGCGCGTCGATACGTTCGTCGTCGAGATCTGGCCCGGCGTCGGCGCACGGAAGCCCGTACCTGCCGATGCACGAAGGGTCAGTGCCTCGCTGACGTTCAGGCGACCGGCGACGCGGAAGCTGAAGTTCGTACCGAAGTCCGAGAAGTCCTCGTAGCGGCCGGCGATCGTCGCCAGGAACGCGTCGGTGACGTCAGCTTCGAAGTCGAAGTAGGCCGCCCAGCTGTCCCTGCTGTACTGCGAGGTGAAGTTCGGGCCGTAACCCGGGAAGCCGTTCGAGCCGACCGGTACCGCGTTGAAGATCGGGTCGCTCGAATTACAGCCGGTGTACTCGTCACCGGTGCCCGGCATGCCGTCGGGATCGTAGTTCGTTTCGTTCACGCCTGCGACGTGGCCCGGGATGTAGCAGCCTGCCGCAATACCCATCATCGCGGCTTCAACCGTGTCGATATTGAAATTCCACGGGTCCTGCGATGCGTACGGGCCGATCTCGTAGGAGTTCGGGTCGCCCTCGACGACGTCATAGCCTTCGTCGCGGAACTCGAAGCCGAACGCGAAGTTCGTGTCACTGGCGAAGCCCATGTCGAACGTCGTCGAGAAGTCGGCGTTGAACGCCACTTCGTCGGAGACGAGGTCGCCCGGACGGAAGAACGTCGGCGTGCGCGGACCCATCGACGGGTTCATCGTGTTGAACAGCGTGTACTTGATCGTGTTCTCGCCCCAGCGTCCGCTGAAGTCGTACGTCATGCCGTTCGCGAACTCGCCGCGGATACCGCCGGTCAGGCTCATGTCGATGACGTTACCGGCGAAACGCGGCGTGAAGCCTGCGGGGTAACGATCACGCGGGTTGTAGATCGAGCCGTCGGGACGACGGAGGATCGACAATTGCGAAACACCTGGACGGCGATGGAAGAACGAGCCGTTCGAGTTGCTGTCCGAGTAGTTCGCCCACGCGTACAGGTCGGCGCCGTTGGCCAGTTCGAGGCCGGCATTGACGAACGCACGAATGTGATCACGCTCGGGCTCGCCCCAGATCTGCGTCAGGCGGCTGTGGCTGACTTCCGCAAACTCGAGGTTGGTCGCGTAGCGGTTGTCCGTGTCGTCGGGAATGCCGTCACTGCCGGCATACAGCGAAACGAGATTGCCGTTGCCGTCGTACACCTCGGTCAGTGCGTCAGGTCCGAAACGCTGCTGTAAACCCAGCGGGCCGGCACCGTCCGGATCGAACATGCCGGATACCAGCGCCGACTGCGACGGCGTCAGGCCCGACGAACCGATCGTGATGTCGTACTCACGGCCACGGCTGGTCGGCTCGTGGTCGCCGAGTTCCGCACTGACATTGACGAATCCGTTGTCACCGAGGGCGAAGCCCTGGTTCCAGGCGACTGCATAGCCGCTCTCGTTGGCTTCGCTGTACTGGCCGGTTTGAATGCGCAGCTCGCCACCGTCATCAGCATCTTTCAGGTTGAAGTTCATCACGCCGGCAATTGCGTCCGACCCGTAAAGGGCGGATGCACCGTCACGCAGGACTTCGACCGATTTCAGCGAAATGCTGGGAATCGTCGCGAGGTCGGGGCCGTGCGCACCGAACCCGCCGAGCAGTACCAGCGCAGCACGATGGCGGCGCTTGCCGTTGACGAGTACGAGCGTCTTGTCGGAGTCAAGACCACGCAACTGCGGCGGACGAACGAACGTCGCGCCGTCGCTGATCGGCTCGCGGCCAACATTGAACGACGGAACGAGCGTCTTGATGACGTCGATCATGTCGTCGGAGGCGACGCTGTCCAGTTCTTCCTGGTTGAAAACGTCGATCGGTACAGCAGTGTCTACCGCGGTGCGGCCCTCGCGACGAGTACCAATCGTCACGATTTCTTCGACCGCCTCGTCGGCGCCCTGCTGGGCGACCGCGACACCGGCGGGCAAAGCGACGAATGCCAGTACACCTGACGCTGCGGTCAGCCACACCGGCCTAAACAAAGATTTCATGGCGTTTGTCTCCCCCATCATGTGGTTGCGAAAGTGGATCTCCGTTACTCCAGCCGCATGCCCGTGAAGGCCCGGCCGCAATCTGCACCATCGAACACCCGAGAAAGTGTCGGCCCGCCATCGCCACATACGTTGCGATCTCGCGACAGGCACGATGCGTTGCTAGGGATTGAACCACTGTCGGCAGTGAAAATAAAGTTTTAGCGGGCTTTTTTTTGTGTTTGTTTGTCGGCCTGTGTGGCATTTTGCCAACATTGGACAAAATCCGCTCAGATCCTTGGATTCAAACGATCATCGGGCAGGCGCGGGAAATGCCGGAATCGCGAGTGGCGCGCCCGCAACAGGCCTGCAAATGCCGATTTGCGCACTGCAACATGAGCCCCGCGGGGCGCTCTCGAGAACGTTCGAACGGGTCTCCCGGGCGATGCGTCGCAGCGACGCCCGCGCGCCGCGATTGCGCTACTCGGCGACCGCCTCGCCGCGCGCCTCGGCACGGAATTTGGCGATCACCGAGGCCGCTTCGAGGATCACCAGGAAGGTCGTGACGACGACGACGATATCGATGGCAACCAGCAGCCAGTTCTGCGCCTGCCAGAACTCGATCAGCTTCAGGATCGCCGCCCAGGACGAGGTCAAAAGCACGAAAACCATCGGCGCCAACGTGTAGCGCGCCGGCCGGCCTAGCTTGATCAGCATGACCGAAACGACCAGCAGCGTGAGGCCCGCCAGGATCTGGTTCGTCGAGCCGAACAGCGGCCAGATGACGAGCCCGCCGCTGCCCGATGCGCCGCCGGCACCGAAAGCCAGCGCGAGGCAGCAGCCCACCGCCACCAGCGTAGCGAGAATGCCCTTCTTCAGGATCGGGATGTTATAGATGTCGCCCCACTCCTGGATGATGTAGCGCTGCAGGCGCACACCGGAGTCCATCGTCGTGCCGGCGAACAGGACCACCATCGTCGCGAGCAGGGTCTGGGTGATGCTGAACGGGATGCCCCAGCCGTCCTGGATGAGCTGCGCCCCGCCCTGGATGAAGGTGCCGGCACCGGCGGTGCCGTACTGCTCGTAGATCTCGTGCCAGAGCTCCGGCGTGGCTGCTAGCGCGACGCTAGAAACTGCCACCAGCGTGATCAGCGCGAGCGAACCTTCACCCACCGCGCCGAGGTAGCCAACGAAGCGTGCGTCGGTCTCCTTGTCGAGCTGTTTCGAGGTCGTGCCGGAGGAGACGATGCCGTGGAAACCGGACACGGCGCCGCAGGCGATGGTGACGAACAACAGCGGCACCAGCGATGGCGCGTCTGCCGGCATGCGATCGTTGAACGCCGGCGCCGAAATGTCCGGCATCGAAATCAGCACCGCGCCGTACAGCAATATGAGCCCGACGAAGAGCTGCATGCCGTTGATGAAGTCGCGCGGCTGCAGCAGCACCCACACCGGCAGCATCGACGCGATAGCCGCGTAGATAAAGAGAATGATGATCCAGTTCGCGTTCGGCGCGAGACCGAGCATGTCGGCCGGCAATTCGAGCGGCAGCACGCTGCCGACGTAGACCGACAGGTACAGCGCGACGACGCCGCCGATCGACAGCGCCAGCAGGTTGAACTTGCGATACACGAGCTGGCCGATGATCAGCGCGACCACGATCGCGGACCAGGCCGGAAACACCGAGTTCGGCGTGCCGACGAAGGCACCGGCGATGACGACGCCGAATACGGCATTGACCATCAGCAACACGAGGAATATGACGACCATGAAAAGCGCACGCGTGCGCTTGCCGATGACTTTTTCCGAAAGCGCCCCGATCGAGCGGCCCTTGTTGCGCGCGCTGGCCCACAGGGCGCCGAAGTCGTGCACGCCGGCGAAGAAGATCGTGCCGAAGACGACCCACAGCACGGCCGGCACCCAGCCCCAGTAGACCGCGATGGCCGGTCCGACGATCGGCGCCGCGCCCGCCACCGACGTGAAGTGGTGGCCCCAGAGGACGTAGCGATTTGTCGGGTGATAGTCGACGCCGTCGTTGAACTCGTGCGCCGGCGTCACGAAGTCCGGATCGAGCTGGTAGATCTTCGTGGCGATGAAGCGGGAATAGACGAACCAGCCGAAGGCCATGCCGGCGACGCCCATCAGTACGATCATCACGGATTGCATTGGTAT
>CALKYK010000163.1 GCA_938003715.1 uncultured Gammaproteobacteria bacterium | reverse complement strand
CCTGTTACAGCATGCGTCAGCGACCCGGCCATTTACCGCGTTCATCAGCGTCGAGGACGGCCTGCCCGAGCCTTTGTGCGCACTGTATCGCCCGCCGGGCGGGGCTTTGCTCCGGGGCTTCGTCGACGAGGGGCTGAAATGCCCGCGCAAGATGCTGATCCGGTCCGATACCTGCCTGCTCGAGCAGCCGCGGCCCGGCGCGCTGGTCAACGTCAATCGCCCGGAAGACCTCGAGGGCACCGGCATCGAGCTGGCGCCGTGAAAAAGAACCTCACCGTGCGCTATTTCGCCGGCTTCCGCGAACATGCCGGCACTGCGGAAGAAGCCGTGACGCTCGATGCCGCGACGGCGGGCGACGTGTTTCGCGCGCTCGCGCACCGGCACGGTTCCGCCGAGCCGCTCGGGCACTGCAAGGTGGCCATCAATGACGAAATGGCGGACTGGGACGCGCCGGTGCACAGCGGCGATGTCGTGCTGCTGTTTCCGCCTGTCGCCGGAGGCTGAGCATGGAAATCGCGACGAGCCCGATCGATCCCGATGAACTGCGCCGGCGTCTGGCCGACGACGGCGCCGGGGCCTACGTCGGTTTCGAGGGCTGGATCCGCAACGAGAACGAAGGGCAGCGCGTACTGCGTCTCGAGTACGAGGTCTACGAACCGCTGGCGGTCAAAGAAGGGGTGCGCATCCTCGAGGAAGCGAAGCGCCTGTTCCCCGTCCTGCACGCCGACTGCGTGCACCGTTCGGGTCTGCTGGAGATCGGCGACTGCGCGGTCTGGGTCGGCGTGACCTCGGCGCATCGCGGCGAGGCATTCGACGCGTGCCGCTACATCATCGACCAGGTCAAGGTGCGCCTGCCGATCTGGAAGAAAGAGTTCTACGTCAACGGCGATTCCGGCTGGGTGAACTGCGAGCGCTGTGCCGAACACGGATTGGCGCACGCCGACCTCCACGCGGCGCGCTAGCGCGGCAGAAGATCCTCCGGCCGGTCGACGTCGCAGGCCGCATCCTCGCAATCGATGGCGGTCACCCGTCCTGCCTCCGCCTCAATCAGCGCTTTCGCACCGCGGTCGCCCGCCAAAGTGCACAGCGCGCCGAAGTCCCGGCGCGGGAAAACGGCCGGCGTGCCCCGCGTTCCGGCGTATGCGGTGGCGACGATCGCCTGCGGCGCTGCGGTCCAGCGCTCGACCAGCTCGCAGAGGTGTTGATCCCCGACCCGCGGCTGGTCGGCGAGCATGAGCAGGACGGCATCGGCGGTCTTCGCGACGCGCGAGACGCCGCAGCCGATCGATGTCCCGAGTCCGGATTGCCAGTCGTCATTGATGCAGAAAAATCCTTGCTGCAGTCCGGCGGCGATAGCGACCCGCCGCCATTCGGCACCGCAGACGAGCAGGTGCCGGCTGCCGCAGGCCGTACGAGCGGCGCGAACGGCCCGGGCAACGAGCGGCACGCCGTCCAGCTCGGCGAGCTGCTTCGGGCTGCCGAAGCGGCTGGCGCCACCAGCGGCGAGGATTACGGCGTAGACAGAGGGATCGGGCATCGCAGCGAGGGTAGTCCGCGTGACGAAAACTGCAACCGGCCTACGCAGGCACCCCCGTCACGCCGCGATCATGCTGCGTCCGGCGCAGCATTCCGCCCGCCGGTAACTGCCCGCCATCGCTGGCTTTGTCCGTCGACAGTGCGGCAAGCGCAGCATCCCCGCGGCAAAAACTTGCCCCGCGCGCGAGTTGTGTGTTTGTCTTGCACTGCAGCAAATTCGCGTGATAAGGACCGGCATTGCACGTCATCAAATCGATCGAGGACGCCAAGGCGCTCGAAGGACAGGAGGTCGGCGTCTCCGACTGGGTGGTCGTCGACCAGCAGCGGATCGATCAGTTCGCCGAAGCGACCGGCGACTTCCAGTGGATACACGTCGATGCCCGGCGCACGTAAAAGTAGCTGCCCGGTGGCAAGACAATCGCGCACGGGTACATCACGCTGGCGTTGATCCCGGCGCTGACCGGCGGCTTCGTGCACGTCGAAAACCTCGCCCGTGCCCTGAACTTCGGCTGCAACAAGGTACGTTTCTACACGCCGGTGCCGGTCGGCAGCCGCGTGCGCGGGCGGGCGACCGTGCTCCAGGTTCGCCGCCGCGGCGGCGCGATGCACCTGACGTCCGAAGTGCGGATCGAGGTCGAGGGGGAACGAAAGCCGGCCTGCGTCGCCGAGACGATCGGCATGTATTTCTTCGACGAGCAGGGCGGCGAGGAGGCGCGCCAGGCCGGTTGACCGGCACGTCGATCCGCTTCCTCAGCGAGCGTGCAGCCAGCCGGGCAGGAACGAGTACGGGTCCGTATCGATTTCACGATTGAATGCGACCGCGTTCGCCTCCAGCATTTCCGCGAGCTGGCCGTCACGGCAGGCATCGAACAGCTCCGTCGCGCCGCCGACGTGCCGGCCGCCAACGTAGATCTGCGGGATCGTTTTTTTGCCGGTTTTTTCGTAGAGAACGGCGCGCAGGTCGCCACCGCGATTGTCCTTCTGGTATTCGACCGAGTCGAGATCGATCGAGCGATACGGGATTTCGTAGCGCGCGAACATCTTGCGTACCGACCAGCAGAATTCGCACCACTCCAGCGCAAACATGACGACCGGCCGAGTCCCGTCCGACGTCACCTCGTCGAAAAAGTCCAGCGCCGCAGCTGGTGCCGGTGGGGGCTGCTCTTCGGCGGCCGCGGCGGCGGCGGCCGGCACATCGAAGCGGAAGCCGGGCGTCGAGCGGGAGATCTCGAGTTCTTCTTCCGTCATGTCGACCGGTATGTCCTCGAACAGCGGCGTGCTGAGGTAGCGTTCCCCGGTATCGGGCAGCATGCACAGAACCGTCGCGCCAGGATCCGCCTCGCGACAGATCTCGAGCGCGCCGGCCAGCGTCGCGCCGGCCGAGATACCGACGAAGATACCTTCCTGTCGCGCCAGCGCCTTCGTGCAGCGCAGCGCCTCATCGCCGCTGACGGGCAGCACCCGGTCGATCAGCTCCAGCTTCACCGCATCCTCGGTGAGCTTCGGGATGAAGTCGGGGCTCCAGCCCTGCACCAGGTGCGGCCGAAACAGGGGATGGCTGTCGGCCGGCGCGCCGTCGTCGCGGCGTACCTGCGGGATGCCGCTGCCAAGTATCGGCGAATTGTCCGGCTCGCAGACGATGATCTTCGTTCCGGGTGACTTTTCCCTGAGTACCCGCGCGACGCCCTTCAGCGTGCCGCCGGTGCCGAACCCCGTGACCCAGTAGTCGAGCTGCTCGCCGTCGAACGCTTCGAGAATTTCGGGCGCCGTGGTGCGCGAGTGTGCGTCCGCATTGGCTTCGTTTTCGAACTGGCGCGCAAGAAACCAGCCGTGCGTTTTCGCCAGTTCGGTCGCCTTCGCGAGCATGCCGGATCCTTTCAGCGCGGCAGGCGTCAGCACCACCTTCGCACCGAGGAAGCGCATCATCTTGCGACGCTCGATACTGAAATTTTCGGCCATCGTAACGACCAGCGGATAGCCCTTCCGTGCGCACACCATGGCAAGCCCGATGCCGGTATTGCCGCTGGTCGCCTCGACGACGGTCTGGCCCGGCTTGAGCGCGCCCGATCGTTCCGCGTCTTCGATGACGCCCAGCGCGAGCCTGTCCTTGACCGAGCCCATGGGGTTGAATGCCTCGATCTTGGCGTAGAGGCGCGCACCGTCCGGCGCGAGCTTCGCGAGCCGGACGACCGGAGTGCGGCCGACGGTTTCCAGGATGCTTTCGTAGCGCAAGTGCGTTTCCCCGCGACGACGCCGCGCAGGCGGCGGTTCTGGAAAAGTATAGACGGCGGCGAGGGCGTCACAAGCACCCGTCTGTGGTTACAATCGGCTGCGACTGGAGGAAAACGGGGAGCGGGACATGGTGGAGACGGGACTGATCGGCCTCCTGGTACTGATCGGGGATATCTACGCGATACTGCAGATCGTCAAGAGCGCGGCCGGTGACGGCAAGAAGGCACTGTGGATCGCGATCGTGCTGGTGCTGCCGCTGCTCGGCCTCATCCTCTGGTTCCTGCTCGGGCCGAAACCGGCCGACTGACAATAACCGCCGGCAAAAAAAAGCGGGCCCGAGGGCCCGCTTTTCGCTTCCGGGATGCGGTCCCCGATCAGAAGTCCTTGCGAAACGTCACGCCCCAGGTGCGCGGTTCGGCGGGGTAGGAATTCATGCGGCCGTCCTGGACCGGGGCGTCGAACGATCCGACCCAGTATTTCTCGTCGGTCAGGTTGCGGCCCCAGACGGTCAGCTCGGCGTTGATGTTCTCCCAGCGCAGGCCGAGGCGGGCGTTGACGAGATCGAATTCCTCGAGCTTCGTGAACGGGTCCAGGTCGCCGTCAGTCAGGGTTTCGGAATAGTAGGAGTACTCGCCGCGCACATAGGCCGACATGTTGGCGCCGAGCTGGAATTCCTGGACGAACGAGAGGTAAGCGATGTCCTCCGGATTGTAGGCGAGCCGGCCGCCGCTGCGCGGACAGCGCACGGCGTCGATGTCACCGCCCGCGTTCGGGTCCGGCTGACCGGTGTGGAACACCCACGCATCCCAGCAGGTGCCATTCTCGAAGACGTCGTACTTCGCATCGCTGTGCACCCAGTACGCCTGGAAGCCGAGCGAATCGGTCGCCTGCCACCAGGTCTCGAACTCGAAACCGGAAGTGTCGGCCTTGCCCGCGTTCTGCAGGTTGAAGCCGGTGCCGGTGAAGGAGTTGGCCTGCAGGCCGTCGATCTGCGTGTCGTAGATTGCGAAGTTCACGCGCAGGCCCTGGTCCGGAAAGTCGGCTTTCACGCCGAGCTCGATCGTGTCGGACGTTTCCGGCCCGAAAATCGGGTCGAACGTGACGTTGATGCGGTCGGTGTTGGTGCCGCCGGACTTGTAGCCGCTGGCGTAGGACAGGTAGACCATGATGTCGTCGGTCGTGAACCAGCTGAGTTTCGCCGTGCCCGAGAACTGGTCGTCCTCGAGCTGCGTCGTCAGGTCGGGCCGCGGCGCGAGCGGATCGAACAGGTACGTGCCCCAGCCCGGCTGCCAGGTCGGCGCCAGTACCGCCGGGTTGAAACGCGGGTCGTTCGTCTGCGCGTAGAAGAGGTGCAGCGCGATCAAATCGAGGTCCGGTGCCGGACCCTGCGCGCCGTGCATGAACATTGCGGTCATGTCCTTGCTTTCGTCGGTGTAGCGCGCGCCGAGCGTCAGCAGCCAGTCCTCGCCCATGGGCAGGTCGACCTGGCCGAACACGGCCCAGCTGTCCTGGTCCTGGCGCACGTCGTCGTCAGCGAACGAGCCGATCGGGAACGGCGCGGCCGCCGACGGCAGTGCACCGCCCGACCCGGCGCTGACCGCGTTGACGCCGTTGATCAGTGCAACGAGATCCGGCTGCACAGCGAGGACGTAGGGCTGGAGGAACGGTCCGCCGTTCGTCTCGCGCTGCACGTCGATCTCCTGCGTGAAATAGTAGAGCCCGGTGACGAAGGTGCCGCGGTCGCCGATTTGTCCGGACAACCGCAGCTCCTCGGAAAACGAACTCTGCTGCGCGCGATTGATGCGTTCCAGGAGATCCAGATTCGTGAAGTCAGCATCGATCGAGTCGTCGGTATCGAAAGTGCGGTACGCCGTGATCGAAGTCAGCGTCATGTCGTTGTCGAGATCGTAGTTCAGCTCGACCGACAGACCGGCGTCCTCGTTTTGCGAACGCGGCAGCTGGTTCAATGCCACCATGAAGCCGTCGAAGCCGGAGTTACCGATGATCGTGCCGCCGCCCGGCAGGCCCGACTGCTGCGCGACGAAATCGAGCAGGCCGATCGTGGCCGCGTCGAACGTGCCCTGCGAGAACACCGTGCCGCCAAGGCCGAAGACGACGAAGTCGGTGCCCGGTACCAGGCCACCGGGGATCGGCGAGTTCGGGTCCGTGTAGCTGTTGGCGAAGATGCTGTCGACGCGGGATACAGCGATGCAGCAGACCTCATCGATTTCCGCGTAGTCGGCAATGATGCGCAGGTCGAGTCGGTCGTTCGGCGTGTAGGCGAGCTGCAGGCGTGCCCCGAAGCGGTCGCGATCGTTATACACGTCCTCGCCGAACGTGAGGTCGCTGACATAGCCGTCGCGCTGCGTCGAGAACACTGTCGCACGCATCGCCGCCTCGTCGGACAGCGAAAAATTGGTGGCCGCGCTGATCTTGGTCAGCCCGAAGTCGCCGGCACTGACCTCGACGAACGCGTTCGGTTCGTCGCTCGGCGCCACGGTGCGCATGTTGATCGCGCCCTGCGGCGTGTTCTTGCCGAACAGGGTGCCCTGCGGTCCACGCAGGACCTCGACGGCCAGGACGTCGACGAGATCGTTGATCATCGAGCTCTGCCGCGAGCGGTAGACGCCGTCGACGTACAGGCCGACCGACGACTCAAGGCCGAAGTTGTTCGAGCTGGTGCCGATGCCGCGGATCGAAAAATTCGACGTCGTCGCCGTCTGACTCTGGCCGACGATCAGGCCGGGCGCGTACTGCTGCAGGTCGAACACGTCCTTGATGCCGGCTTCCTGGATATCGTCGCCGGTGATCGCCGTGACGGCGACCGGGATATCCTGCACGTTCGCTTCGACCTTGGTCGCCACGACGATGATCTCCTCGAGCATGCCGGTGTCCTGCGCCAGAGCCGGGCCCGCGGCAAACGCGATCGCTGCGAGCAGGGCGGACGCGTCGCGGCGTGTGAATGATGAGTGGGGTGTGTGCGCCATGTTTTTCTCCGTGGCAGGTTCCTGATCTCGCAACGCGCCGATATCAAGGGCTTTCAGGCGAGTCGCTGCCGATTGACCGGGCGGAAGAATAGCATGAAGTTCCCGCAGCGATGCAGATGAAAAGCTGAGGAATTGTTGCGGGTTTCAGGGCGGCGTGACGGCGGAGGCAATGCACGCAGAGAGGCGATCGGCGCCGTGCCGTCGCTTGCAGAACGGGGTGCAAGTTCTGTTAAATGCCCCATCCGTCGGGCGAGCGGCGGCCGACGATCAGAGGAGCGCGATACATGAACGGCCTGATGATGGATACCCAGCTCCTGATCTCCGGCATACTGCGCCATGCGGACCGGAATTATCCGAGCCGGGAACTCGTGTCGGTGAACGCCGACCAGCCGCTGCACCGATATACCTATGCCGACTGCTTCCGTCGCGCGCGCAAGCTCGCGAACGCACTCGAAAAGCTCGGCCTCCAGCGCGGTGACCGGGTCGCGACGCTGGCGTGGAACGACTACCGGCATCTCGAGGCCTACTACGCGATCGGCGGTGCCGGCCACGTCTGCCACACGATCAACCCGCGCCTGTTCCCCGAGCAAATCGTCTACATCATCAACCACGCCGAGGATCGCTACCTGTTCACCGATCCGCTGTTCCTGCCACTCCTCGAAAAAATCGCGCCACAGACGAAAGGCGTCGAGGGCTACATCGTCATGACCGATGACGAGCACCTGCCGGAGACGTCGCTGCCGAACGTGCGCTCGTACGAATCCCTGATCGCCGACGAAAGCGACGACTACGAGTGGCCGGATATCGACGAGAACGCTGCGGTCGGGCTTTGCTACACCTCCGGCACTACCGGCAACCCGAAGGGCGTGCTGTACAGCCATCGGGCGATGGTCCTGCACGCCTACGCGAGCGTGATGCCGGACGTGATGGCGCTGACCACGCGGGACTCCGTCCTGCCGGTGGTACCGCTGTTTCACGTCAATGCCTGGGGCATCCCGTACGCGGCCCTGATGGTCGGCGCCAAGCTGGTCTTCCCCGGCCCGAAGATGGGCGATGGAGAGGCATTGTACGGGCTGCTGGAGCAGGAAAAGGTCTCGCTCGCACTCGGTGTTCCCACGGTGTGGCTGGCGCTGCTGCAGTACGCGGACAAGGCCGGCAAGAAGCTCGAGTCGCTCAAGCGCACTGTGATCGGCGGCGCGGCGGTGCCGGAAGCGATGATTCGCGCATTTCACGACGAGCACGACGTCGACGTCCTGCAGGGCTGGGGCATGACCGAGATGAGCCCGCTCGGCACCGTCAATACGCCCAAGGTCGGCATGGAATCGATGTCGGTCGACGACATGATTCGCCTGAAAACGAAAGCGGGCCGCGGACTGTTCGGCGTGGAGATGCGCATCGTCGACGACGAGGCACAGGCGCTGCCGTGGGACGGCGAGGCGTACGGGGCGCTGCAGGTGCGCGGACCGTGGATCTGCAGCGACTACTTCAAACTCGAAGGTGAGGGTGATTCGCACACCGACGACGGCTGGTTCGATACCGGTGACGTGGCGACCATCGACGCAGAAGGCTACATGCAGATCACGGACCGCACCAAGGACGTCATCAAGTCCGGCGGAGAATGGATCAGTTCCATCGAAGTCGAGAACACCGCGATGGGACACCCGGCGGTGGCGGAGGCGGCGGTCATCGGCGTGCCGCATCCGAAATGGACCGAGCGGCCGCTGCTCATCGTCGTCAAGGCCGAGGGCAAGGCGCTCGAGAAGCAGGAAATGCTCGACTGGTTCGACGGCAAGATCGCGAAGTGGTGGTTTCCGGACGACGTCGTGTTCGTCGACGAGCTGCCGCACACCGCCACCGGCAAGATCAAGAAAATCGATTTGCGCAAGCAGTTCCAAGACTACCGGCTGCCGACCTGATAGGCTGCCGCGGCTTTTGTTCAATTAGGGTGAGCTATGGCGGACGCACCGCGTCTATTCGGACTCAAGGCAACGGTAACCGGCGCTGCCAGCGGGATCGGCGAGGCGATCGTGCGCACGCTGATCAAGCAGGGCGCGGAAGTGCTGGCCGTGGATTCGGCCAACAGCGGTATCGAAACGCACTTCAAGTCGGTGCGGGGCGTGCACGGTGCGGTCGTCGACCTGAACGCGCCGGACGCGGCCGCGCTGCTCGCCAACGCGGCGTCCGAGGAGCTGGGCCTGGTCGACATCCTGGTCTGCAACCTGGAATTGCGGGTGGATGCGCCGCTGTCCGACGGTGACGCCGAAGCCCTGTCGCAGCTCCTGAAACGCAAGAACGATCGCGTCGCCGCGATCTGCGAGCACATGCTGCCGCTGATGAAGAACAGCCCGGCGGGACGTATCGTCATCCTCGGCTTCAACCGCAGCGTGTTCGCCATCGACGGTGCCGACGGCTACGCGAAATCCGAGGCGGCCATCGCCCGGCTGACGCGCCGCCTGGCGGCCGACACCGCGGCGTTCGGCATCAACGTCAACTACATCCAGCCCGGCGCGATCATGACGCCGCAAAGCCGCCGCATCTTCAACAACGACAAGACGCTGCGCGACCACTGCATCACCCGATCCGCGGCGAAGCGCCTCGGCGAGCCGGTCGACGTCGCCAAAGTGGCGCTGTTCCTCGCCACCGACGACTCGGTGTTCGTCAGCGGCACCGGCATCGTCGTCGACGGCGGTACCGCGGCCGACGCCTGACGCGGCGCCCGGCCGTGCACGCGGTTCTCGCCGACCTCCTGGAACTGCTCGAACTCGAGCGCATCGAGGACAACATCTATCGGGGCGAGAGCCGCGACATCGGCGGTGCACAGGTGTTCGGTGGCCAGGTGCTGGGCCAGGCTCTGTCCGCGGCGAACATCACGGTCGACGGCCGGCGCGCGCATTCGCTGCACGCCTACTTCCTGCGCCGCGGCGACGTCAATTCGCCGATCGTCTACGAGGTGGATCGCGCCCGCGACGGCGGCAGCTTTTCCGTGCGCCGGGTCGTCGCGATCCAGCACGGCAGGCCGATCTTGAACCTGGCTGCCTCGTTCCAGGAATCGGAGGCCGGGCTGGAACACCAGGCGGCGATGCCGGACGTGCCGGGGCCGGACGGGCTGCAGGATCTGTCCGAATTCGCGCCCTCGGTGCTGGACATGATTCCGGAGAAGATGCGCCGCTACCTCACCGACCAGCGTCCGTTCGAGTTCCGCCCGGTGCGGCCGATGGATCTCATAGCACCGGAAAAACAGGACCCTGTGAAACACGTCTGGATACGCGCCGTCGATCGCCTGCCGGACGAGCACCGGCTGCACCAGAACCTGCTCGCGTACGTGTCCGATTACGAACTGCTGGGTACCAGCACGCTGCCGCACGGCCTGCCGTTCGGCCAGGGCCGTGTGGTGATGGCGAGCCTCGATCACGCGCTGTGGTTTCATCGCGACTTTCGCATCGACGGCTGGCTGCTGTATGCGCTCGACAGTCCGAACGCGTCCGGAGCGCGCGGCTTCGCGCGCGGCCAGTTCTTCACCCGCGACGGCGTGCTGATCGCCTCGGCGTCACAGGAGGGGCTGGTGCGCGTGCTTTCGGAGCAGCAGAGTCGCGGACGGCGCTCCGATCCGAAGCACCAGGCGTAACCCGATTACTCGGTCAGTGGCTCGACGGCAAGGCCGTAGCGCTCGAAGTCGGCCTGCGACAGCAGGCGGATTCCGTCGAACGGCACCTCGAACATGTCGTCGACCAGCGCGGCGTCGACACCGATCTGTCGGAACCACGCTTTCATCCGGCGTTCGATGCGCCCGATCTCGCGATTAGCGGCCGACGAATCGTAGCCGCGCGATGCGCGGTCGTACTGGCCGGGGCTGTGGATGCCGAGTCGCGACGGCAGCTCGGGCTTGCCGTCGACGTCGCATTCG
>CALKYK010000162.1 GCA_938003715.1 uncultured Gammaproteobacteria bacterium | reverse complement strand
CTCATGAATTTGCTGCTTTTTATCGAGTTGACCGCGGATTGTAACCCAAGCCGCTCCGGCCGGACCACGCGGCTTTTGTAACCGAATGTCTCGGTGCGGAAGGGCTCCACGCGCTTGCGACACCCATGCTAAACAGGGACAATGCGCCCGGCGCTTCCACCGCCGCAAAGCCCCGAATTTAACGATAAGATCGACCGCAAAGGTCCGCCTCTTCGAATATGTCGCAAGCTGAAAGCCGCCCGCAGACCGCAGGCCTTACGGACCGTCGTACCCTCGCCAACGCGATCCGCGCGCTATCCATGGATGCCGTGCAGGCTGCCAACTCCGGTCATCCCGGCATGCCGATGGGCATGGCGGACATCGCCGAGGTGTTGTGGAACGACTACCTGAAGCACAACCCGGGCAATCCCGGCTGGTGGGACCGGGACCGGTTCGTGCTCTCGAACGGCCACGGCTCGATGCTGCTGTACAGCCTCCTGCACCTGACCGGTTATCCGCTGTCGATGGACGAACTGCGCAACTTCCGCCAGTTCGGCCGCCACACGGCCGGTCACCCGGAGCGTGAAATCGAACTCGGCATCGAGACCACGACCGGCCCGCTGGGACAGGGCATCACGAACGCGGTCGGCATGGCGCTTGCGGAGAAAATGCTCGCCGCAACCTTCAACCGCGATGGATTCGACATCGTCGATCACCACACCTGGGTGTTCCTGGGCGACGGTTGCCTGATGGAGGGCATATCCCACGAGGCGTGCTCGCTGGCGGGTACGCTGAAGCTCGGCAAGCTGATCTGCGTCTACGACGACAACGGCATCTCGATCGACGGCGAAGTCGACGGCTGGTTCACCGACGACACCGCCGCCCGCTTCCGTGCCTATGGCTGGCAGGTGATCGACGATGTGAACGGCCATGACAGCGCCGCCATCGCGGCGGCGATCGACGACGCGATGAGTGATATCGAGCGGCCGACCATGATCTGCGCAAAGACCGTGATCGGCTACGGAGCGCCGAACAAGCAGGGCACCGCGAGCACGCACGGCGCTCCGCTCGGCGACGACGAGATTGCCGCGGCGCGGGAGACCATCGGCTGGGAGCATGCGCCGTTCGAGATTCCGGACGACGTCTACGCGGGCTGGGATGCGCGCGATCGCGGCGCCGGGTTCGAGCAGTCCTGGCAGGGCCGTTTCGCCGCCTACGCCGAGGCCCATCCGGAGCTGGCGGCGGAGTTCGAACGGCGCATGCGTGGCGGCCTGCCCGCGGGCTGGGACGCATTCGCCGACGAGGCGATCGCCCGGATCGCGGCCGCCGGTGCCGACATGGCAAGACGCAATGCGTCGGTACCCGCAGTGGACGCTTTTGCGCCGGCACTGCCCGAGATGGTCGGCGGCAGCGCCGATCTCACCGGCTCGAACAACACGAAACACGCGACGTCGACGGTCATCACCGGGGATAACGCCGCCGGCAATTACATCTATTTCGGCGTGCGCGAATTCGGCATGTCGGCGCTCGGCAACGGGCTGTCCCTGCACGGCGGCATGCTGCCGTACTGCGGCACGTTCCTGACGTTCTCGGATTACTCGCGCAACGCGCTGCGCATGGCGGCACTGATGAACGTGCAGCAGGTATTCGTCTTCACCCACGATTCGATAGGACTCGGCGAAGACGGCCCGACGCACCAGCCGGTCGAACACGTCGCCTCGCTGCGGCTCATGCCGAACATGTGCGTATGGCGGCCCTGCGACACGGTCGAGACCGCGGTTGCCTGGCGCCACGCCATCGAGCGCCGCGACGGCCCGACCAGCCTGGTGCTGACCCGCCAGGGACTGCCGCACCAGTCGCGCGGCGCCGAGCAGCTTGCGGCAATCGGCCGCGGCGGCTACGTGTTGCACGGGCACGGCGAACCCGACCTGATCCTGATTGCGACCGGCTCCGAGGTGGCGCTTGCGATGGGGGCGGCGAAAATCCTCGAAGCAGACGGCATCTCGGTGCGCGTCGTCTCGATGCCCTGTGTCGAGCAGTTCGACGCCCAGCCGGAAGACTATCGCGCGGCTGTGCTGCCGATGAAGGTCACGGCGCGCGTTGCAATCGAGGCCGGCGCGACCGACGGTTGGTGGCGCGTCGTCGGTCCGGCCGGACGCGTCGTCGGGCTCGACCGGTTCGGCGCGTCGGCGCCGGCGAACGTGCTGTTCGAGCACTTCGGTTTCACCGTCGACAACATCGTCGGCGTTGCGCGGGAAACCCTGACTTAAGTATTTGACGCTCGCGTCCGCGGGCACGCACTGCAGGAGAACCAGATGGCAATCAAAGTCGGCATCAACGGATACGGCCGCATCGGTCGCAACGTTTTGCGGGCGCTGTACGAAGGCGACAGGAAGTCGGACATCGACATCGTCGCCGCCAACGACCTTGGCGATGCAAATACGAATGCGCACCTGACGCGCCGCGACACGGCGCACGGACCGTTTCCGGGCACCGTCGAGGTCGATGGCGATCACATGATCGTCAACGGCGATCGCATCCGCGTGCTGGCCGAGCGCGATCCGGCGAAGCTGCCGTGGGGCAAACTCGGCGTCGAGATCGTCTTCGAGTGCACGGGCTTTTTCAGCAACCGCGAGGCGGCAGGCAAGCACCTTGCCGGCGGCGCGAAAAAGGTCATCATTTCGGCGCCGGGCGGCGGCGACGTCGATGCGACGATCGTCTATGGCGTCAATCACGATATCCTGAAGAAAAGCCACGAAGTCATTTCCAACGCGTCGTGCACAACCAACTGCCTGGCGCCGCTGGTCAAGCCGCTGCACGAGAAAATCGGCGTCAAGCACGGCATCATGACGACGATTCATGCCTACACGAACGACCAGGTGCTGACCGACGTCTTCCACAAGGACCTGCGCCGCGCGCGTGCCGCGACGATGTCGCAGATCCCGACCAAGACCGGGGCGGCGGCGGCCGTCGGGCTCGTGCTGCCGGAACTGAACGGGCGCCTCGACGGCTTCTCGATGCGCATCCCCACGATCAACGTATCCGCGGTGGACCTGTCGTTCATTGCCGAACGCGATACGACGATCGACGAGATCAACGTCGTCATGAAGAAAGCGAGCGAAGGCGAATTGAAAGGCGTACTCGACTACAACGACGAACCGCTGGTGTCGATCGACTTCAATCACCATCCCGCATCGTCGATTTTCGATGCCGGCCTGACGAAAGTGATGCAGGGCAACCTGGTCAAGGTGATTGCCTGGTACGACAACGAGTGGGGCTTTTCGAACCGCATGCTCGACACGGCCGTCGCGCTGTACAACGCCAAATAGTCGCGCCCGGACCGAAGCCATCGTGAGCGTCGTACGCATGGCGGATCTCGAGCTCCGCGGCAAGCGGGTGCTCATCCGCGAAGACCTCAACGTACCGGTCGAGGGCGGCGTTGTGACCAGCGACGTACGCATTCGCGCCGCACTGCCGACAATCCGGCAGGCGCTTGACGCCGGGGCCGCGGTGATGCTGATGTCGCACCTCGGCCGGCCCGAGGAAGGGCAGCCGGACCCGCGGTACTCTCTGGAACCGGTAGCCACGGCGCTCACCGGCCTCCTCGGTCGCGACGTGCCCCTGGTTCGCGAGTGGATCGACGGCGTGTAGGTCGGGGCGGGTGTGCTGTTGCTGCTCGAAACCGTACGCTTCCTCGACGGTGAAGGCCGTTGGGACGACGCGCTGTCGAAGCGCATGGCCGCGCTGTGCGACGTGTTCGTGATGGACGCGTTCGGCACGGCGCACCGCGCCCAGTCGAGTACTTACGGCGTGGCCCGGTTCGCGCCGGTTGCCTGTGCCGGCCCGCTTCTGACCGGGGAGCTCGATGCGCTGCAGAAAGCGCTGCACGAACCGTCGCGGCCGATGATCGCAATCGTCGGCGGCTCGAAGGTCTCGACGAAGCTGACCGTACTGGAGGCGCTGGCCGGCAAGGTGGACCAGCTGATCGTCGGCGGCGGCATTGCGAATACGTTCATTGCCGCGGCCGGACACGCCGTCGGGAAATCCCTGTACGAGAAGGACATGCTCGACATCGCCCGCCGCCTCGGCGCTGCCGGCGACGGCCGTGCGACGGTCCCCGTTCCGGTGGACGTGGTCGTGGGCGACGAGTTTTCCGCGACGGCAAAGGCGACGACCCGATTGGTCGGCGAAGTCGGCGACGACGAGCTGATTCTCGACATCGGGCCGGAAACGGCGCGCCGCTTCGCCGCCGCGCTGAAGGATGCCGGCACGATCATCTGGAACGGTCCGCTCGGCGTGTTCGAATTCGACGCGTTCAGCGCCGGCACTCGCACGGTCGCGAAAGCGATTGCGGCAAGCGATGCATTTTCGATCGCCGGCGGCGGCGACACGCTCGCGGCGATCGACAAGTTCGGCGTTGCCGATCGAATTTCCTACATTTCCACCGGCGGCGGGGCCTTTCTCGAATACGTAGAGGGCAAGAAACTGCCGGCGGTGGAGATTCTCGAGACGCGGGCGTCAGGTTGACCACGGGCCCGTAATGGCCAGGGTCACGTTGCGCTGCTGCACGTTGACGAACATTACCTTGCCGTCCGGCGAGAAGCAGATGCCCGCCAGCTCCGCGTTCGTGTAGGCGTTGTCCGCAAGTGCATATTGTTCGCCATTCGCCCGGACCCCTACAAGGCCGCAGTGCTCGGCCGTATCCTCGCAGACGAGCAGGTCGCCCCAGGGACTCAGCGTTACGTTGTCGGCATTGCGCAGCACGCTGTCGGCTGTCGACTGTGCGACCAGGCGCAGCGTGCCCGGTGACGCGTCCTCGCGCCGCGTGGCCTCGGCGCGGCTCGGCCGGTAACTGAAGATCTGGCCGAGACGCTCGGGGCCGCCGATCGTGCAGGTAAAGAACAGCTCCCCGTCGGCGTAGCAGAGTCCTTCGCCCCGGGCAAACAAGGCCGCGCCTTTTTCGTAGCCGCGAAAGCGCAGATCGTTCTGCTCGACATCGGGTTCGTCGAGATCGACCCACGTCGTCGCGAGCCGCGCGCCCGGTGCCATAAGGTTCGAATTCCAGTTGCGCGTATCGAATCCGGGTTTGCGCACGATGGCGAGCGCCTGCAGGCGACCGCCGCGCCGGAGTTCGCCGGGTACCTCCGGCAGGAACCGGTACAGCAGGCTGCGGTGACGATCCTCGGTCATGTACACAACGCCGGTTGCCGGGTTGACGGCTGCGGCTTCGTGCTCGAAGCGACCCATCGCGGTCAGCGGCACCGGCTCGGCGAGGCCGCCGGTCGCGGGCACCTCGAAAACGTAGCCGTGTTTTTTCTCGCGGTGCACCACGCGCCCGTACTCGAAACTCGTGCCGGGTTCGCTGAACGTTTCCTCGCAGGACAGCCAGCTTCCCCAAGGCGTCGGCCCCCCGGCGCAGTTGACCTCGGTGCCGGCGAGACTCAGGTGGATGCTCTCCCGGCGCCGGCTGACGGGGTTGTAGACGATCGTCGTCGTGCCGCCGGTGCACGGCGTCGTGCCGTTGCCCGCGTCGTATATGCGATCGCGCGGCACCTGCCCGAGCCGTTCCTGGTTGCTGCCGAACGGGCTCCACTCTTGGGAAAACGGATAGGTTTCGTGATTGCAAACGAGAATGACGCGGCCGTTTTGCCCGGCAAATGCTGCCATGCCGTCGTGTCGCGCCGGCGTGATCAGCCCGTCGTTCATCTCCTCGCCGGCGCGTGATATGACCTCGTAGTCGAACCCGGCCGGCAGGTCGAGAATCTCCCCGGGATCGGGTTTGAGTGGGCCGAAGCCGGAATTACCGGCGCGGGCGATGCCGAATGCGGCCGGCGTCGCGGCGGCAACCGCGAGCGTTTGCAGGAAACGGCGACGACTCGGCACCAGCGAAAAATCCTTCTGCGGTCGGAGACAAGACTTTCCCTAGCATAACGGGTTTATCCGACCGTGACATTCGGGAAAGTACCGAGGTGCCGGCAATAGATGCCGCTGCAGGTGTGCAATAATCGCCGCCATGCTGAGACGCACCAAAATTGTCGCTACGCTGGGTCCATCGACGGACAAGGCCGGAGTCCTCGAAAAAATGATGGACGCCGGGCTCGATGTCGCGAGGCTCAATTTTTCACACGGCAGCCAGGAAGAGCAAAAGCAGCGGTTCGACCTGCTTGCCGACGTGGCACAAAAAAAAGGTCGCTTCATCGGCGTCATCGGCGACCTGCAGGGCCCGAAGATACGAATCCGCCGGTTCGAGCACGACAGCGTCGCGCTCTCCGAGGGCGATGCATTTTTTCTCGACTCGATGCTGGACGAAGTTGCGGGCACCTCGGACGGCGTCGGCGTCGCCTACGAGGACCTGCACAAGGACGTCGAGCCGGGCGACATCCTGCTGCTGAACGACGGTCAGATGAAGCTCGAGGTGGTGCGCATCGACGGTACTCGCATCCATACCACGGTGCGACTCGGCGGTGTGCTGTCCAATTACAAGGGAATCAATCGCGAGGGCGGCGGCTTGTCGGCTCCTGCGCTGACGGACAAGGATCGCGACGACATCCGTTTTGCGGCGGAGATTGGCATGGACTATATCGCCGTGTCGTTCGTTCGTAGCGCGGACGACGTCATCGAAGCCCGTGAGTTGCTGAGGGCCGCCGGCGGCGAAGGCAAGGTAATTGCAAAGATCGAGCGTACCGAAGCGCTCGATTCGATCGAATCGATTATCGATATCGCCGATGCGATCATGGTCGCACGTGGAGATCTCGGCGTGGAAATGGGCTACGCCGAGCTGACCGGTGTGCAGAAAAGTATCATCCGCCGGACCAGGCACCTGAACAAGGTCGTGATTACGGCAACGCAGATGATGGAGTCGATGATCGACAATCCGGTGCCGACCCGTGCCGAGGTATCGGACGTCGCCAACGCGGTCATGGACGGTACCGACGCGGTCATGCTGTCCGGCGAAACGGCGGTTGGCAAGCACCCGGTCGCAGTCGTCGCGGCGATGGCGGAAGTCTGCCGCGGTGCCGAAAAGCACGTTCTCGCACGTGGCCGCACGACCCATCGCCTGGACGACCGCTTCGAAGAAGTCGACGAGGCGATCGCGATGGCCGTGATGTACACGGCCAACCACATGAACGTCAAGGCGATCATCGCGTTGACGGAGTCCGGGACGACGGCGCTGTGGATGTCGCGCATTCGTTCGGATATCCCGATCTACGCGTTCACTCCGCACGACACGACGAGCCGCCGCGTCACGCTGTACCGCGGCGTCTACCCGGTGAAGTTCAAGCTGGTGGAGGCGGCCGATCCCTGGCGTCTCTACCGTGCGATCTTTCGCACCATGCTGGAGCGGGAACTGGTCGAGGTCGGCGACCTGGTTATCTTCACCAAAGGCGATCTCAGCGGCGTTTCCGGCGGCACGAACGCGATGAAGATCCTGCGCGTCAGCGACGACTCGTAGGCCCCGTTTTTCCCACGGCCAGAGGAACTTACCGCCGGTGCGATTCGTTTTGCGGACAATCTCTACGCTGCTACTTGCGTTGCTGCTGATCGGCGCAGTCGCGGCCATCCTCCTGTACCGCAGCCTGCCGCAACTCGACGCCGAGATTCATACCGCGACCCTCGCTGCCGACGCGACGATCGAGCGCGATGCCTTCGGCGTGCCGACCATCACGGCGGCAAATCGCGTCGATCTCGCCTTCGCAACCGGCTACGTGCATGGCCAGGACCGATTCTTCCAGATGGACCTGACGCGGCGCACCGCGGCCGGCGAACTCGCCGCGCTGATCGGTGCAATCGCGCTGCCGATGGACCGGCGCACGCGACTGCACCGGTTTCGCGCCCGCGCCGCGGCGGTCATCGAGCGCAGCTCCGAGTTCGAGCGTCGCGTCTTCGAAGCGTACGCGGCAGGAGTCAATGCCGGGCTCGACGATCTCGGCGCCCGGCCGTTCGAATACTTCATCCTGCGCGCGCAGCCGCGGCCATGGCAGGTGGAGGATTCGCTGCTGGCCGTCTACGCGATGTTTCTCGAACTGAACGACGAGCGCGCGACCCGGGACGTCAGGCGCGGACTTGCGCACCGCGTGCTGCCGGAAACGCTGTTCGCGTGGCTTTATCCGGACGGTACCGAGTGGGATGCGCCGCTCCTGGGCGAGCCGCGCACGACCGGTATCATGCCGGCGCCCGGCGTGGTCGATTTCGCGCGCTCGGAGGCGTCGCAGCCGCTCGACGTGATCGCCGACGACGAAGGCGTGCTGCCGGGCAGCAACAACTGGGCGGTGGGCGGCGCGCTGACGACGACGGGCGGTGCCATCGTCGCCAATGACATGCACCTCGGACTGACGGCGCCGAACGTCTTCTACCGGGCGCGACTGCGCATTGCCGGTGACCGGCCGATCGACCTCAACGGCGTCACGCTGCCCGGCGCACCGGTGCTCGTAGCCGGCAGCAACGGGCGTATCGCCTGGGGGAATACGAACAGCTACGGCGACTGGTCCGATGCCGTGATCGTCGTGCCGGGTGATGCACCGGATACCTATGCCACCGCCGGTGGCCCGCGTGCCTTCGACGTGCACGAGGAAGTGATCGAGGTTCGGGGCCAGAAATCAGAGACGATGCAGGTGCGGGAAACGATCTGGGGACTGGTACTCCGGAGCGGATGCTCGCCGTCGCCTGGATCGCGCACCATCCGGAGGCCGTGACGATCGGCCACCTCGAACTGGAATCGGCGTCGTCGGTCAACGAGGCGCTCGATATCGCGAACCGGATCGGCATGCCGCCGCAGAATTTCGTCGTCGGCGATGCGGACGGCAACATCGCCTGGACGATCGCCGGGCGCATCCCCCGCCGCGTCGGCTACGACCCGCTGCTGCCGGCCGACTGGAGCAGCGGCGCCGGATGGCACGGCTGGGTGCCGCCCGAGGACTATCCGCGCGTCGTCAATCCCGACGACGCGAGGATCTGGACCGCCAACGCGAGGGTCGTCGACGGCGTCGCGCTCGAGATCATCGGCGACGGCGGCTACGATCTCGGCGCGCGCGCGAAGCAGATCCGCGACGGGCTGTTCGCCCGGGACGCGTTCAAACCGTCCGACATGCTGCCCGTGCAGCTCGACGATCGCGCGCTGCTGCACGCGCGCTGGCGCGACCTGCTGCTGTCGACGCTCGACGACGCGGCGATTGACGAAAACCCGGAGCGTGCGAACTATCGGCGCCTCGCCGAAGAGTGGATTCCGCGCGCCACGCCGGAGTCGACCGGCTACCGCCTCGTGCGCGAGTTTCGTACGGAAGTCCGCGAGCGCGTCTTCGCGATGCTGATGCGCCCGGTCGTCGAGCGCTACGGTGAGGAGACGCGCCTGCGCAGGAGCAACCAGTTCGAGGGACCGCTGTGGTCGATGGTAACGGAGCAGCCGCCGCACCTGCTCGCACCGGACTACGCAAGCTGGCGGGATCTCCTGCTCGGGGCCGTGGATGCGAAAATCGCGCACTACGCGGAGCACTTCGACGGCGGGCTGGAAGCCCGCAGCTGGGGCGAATACAACGCCGCGCGCATACGGCATCCGCTGAGTGCGGGACTGCCGATGTTCGCGCGCTGGCTGGACATGCCGAGCGATCCGTTGCCCGGTGACTGGAACATGCCGCGCGCGCAAAGCCCGTCCTTCGGCGCCTCGGAACGGTTCGCCGTCACGCCGGGCGACGAGGAAAACGGCTATTTCCACATGCCGGCGGGGCAGAGCGGTCACCCGCTGTCCGACTTCTATCGTGCCGGGCACGACGCTTGGGTCGAGGGCCGTCCGCTGCCGTTCCTGCCGGGAACGACGCGCCACACGCTCAGCCTGGTGGCCGATTCCTCGACATAATGCCGGCCCACCTTGTGCGTCGCGGTTGCAGCGCCGATACTTGAATGCTTCACGATTGAGCCACGGAAATCGCATGCCGAACGACAGGTTCGAAGGCACCAGCACCTATGTCGCGACGGACGACCTGAAGATGGCCGTCAACGCCGCCGTGACCCTCGAACGGCCGATACTCATCAAGGGCGAGCCGGGCACGGGCAAAACCCAGCTCGCGCTCGAGATCGCAGCGTCGCTCGATCGACCGCTCTACGAGTGGCACATCAAGTCGACGACCAAGGCGCAGCAGGGTCTGTACGACTACGATGCGGTGGCGCGGCTGCGCGACTCGCAGCTCGGTGACGATCGCGTGCACGACATATCGAACTACATCGTTCGCGGCAAGATCTGGGACGCGTTCGAATCCGACGTGCAGCCGGTCCTGCTGATCGACGAAGTCGACAAGGCGGACATCGAGTTCCCGAACGACCTGCTGCAGGAACTCGACCGCATGGAGTTCTTCGTCTACGAAACGAAGCAGCTCGTGCAGGCGAAGCACCGGCCGATCGTTGTGATCACGAGCAACAACGAAAAGGAACTGCCGGACGCGTTCCTGCGCCGCTGCTTCTTTCACTACATCCGCTTCCCCGACAAGGCCACGATGGAAAAGATCGTCGAGGTGCACTACCCGGGGCTGAAAAAAGCGCTGCTCAGCGAGGCGCTCAACGCGTTCTACAAGATTCGCGACGTGCGCGGGCTGAAGAAAAAGCCGTCGACTTCGGAACTGCTCGACTGGATCAAGCTTTTGCTGGCGGAGGATATTCCGCCCGAAGCACTGCGCGCCGAAGACTCGCGCAAAGCCATCCC
>CALKYK010000161.1 GCA_938003715.1 uncultured Gammaproteobacteria bacterium | reverse complement strand
TAGGCTTCGCCGAGCCCGAGCGGCCCCCGTGCAGCGCGCCGGTAGAATCGCTCCGTGAACACCTGGAGGTCGCAGGCGCGGTCGGCGTTGATCGCGGCTCCGGCGCGCGAGAAGGTGCGGGTCACCAGGCGTTTCAGCGTCACATGCTCACCGCGGGCCGCGGCGCCGCAGCGACGCCGCGCTACATCTGCTTACGCAGGTAGTTTAGTACATCGGCCCGGGTTATCAGGCCCAGGAACTCGTCACCGTCGGTGACCGCGACGTAGGGCTTGGCGGACAGCATCGCAACCAGGTTGTGCATGCTCGCGTCCTTTTCGAGCCGGATGACCGCGGTTTGCATGGCCGCCGAAACAGGCGCATGCATCAGGTCCGGTTTGCCGTAGGCAAACTGCAGGATCGTTTCTTCGGTGATGACGCCGAGCAAGCGGCCGTCCTCCATGACAGGCAGCTGCGAGAACCCGGCGTTGCGCAGCCGGTTGTGGGCCGTCGTGATCACGTCGGACGGTCCGACCGTGATCGTCGCACGCTCGCCGTGCGGCCGGCCGATCAGGTCGCGCAGATCGTCGTACGGCTTGCGCGTGATGAAGCCCTGGTCTTCCATCCAGAAGTCGTTGAACAGCTTGGACAGGTACTTGTTGCCCGTGTCGCAGGCGAAGCTGACGACCCGCTTGGCATCGGTCTGGTCGCGGCAGTAGCGCAACGCGGCGCCCAGCAACGTGCCCGTCGACGAGCCGGCCAGCAACCCTTCCTTGCGCAACAGTTCCCGTGCGGTCGAAAACGATTCGTCGTCGGAGATGCTGTACGCCGCAGTCACGCCGGTGAAATCGGCGATGTCGGGAATGAAGTCCTCGCCGATGCCCTCGACCAGCCAGGACCCTTTTTCGCCGAGCTCGCCCTTGTTGATGTAGTCGGCCAGTACGGAGCCAACCGGGTCGGCCAGTACCAGCGCCGTGTCGGGCGAATGCGCCTGCAGGTACTTGCTGATGCCGGAAACGGTGCCGCTCGAACCGACGCCGAGCACGATCGCGTCGACCTTGCCGTCCATCTGCTCGAAAATCTCCGGCGCGGTCGTCTGCTCGTGCGCCAGCGGATTGTCCGGGTTGCCGAACTGGTTGATGAAATAGGCGCCGCTCTCCTCGGCGATGCGCTTGCCCAGATCCTGGTAATACTCGGGATGGCCCTTCGCGACATCAGACCGCGTCAGCACGACCTCGGCACCCATTGCCCGAAGATTGAATATCTTCTCCTGGCTCATCTTGTCCGGCAGGACCAGCACCAGGTGATAGCCTTTCTGCGCCGCGACCAGTGCAAGGCCCAGACCGGTATTGCCCGCGGTCGCCTCGACGAGCGTGTCGCCGGGACTGATGTCACCGCGCTTCTCGGCCTCCTCGATCATCGACACGCCGATGCGGTCCTTGATCGATCCGCCGGGATTCATCAGCTCGAGTTTCAGGAACAGGCGGCACGGGCCGGTGTCGAGCTTCGTTATCTCGAGCATCGGCGTCCTGCCGACCATTTCCAGCACGTTGCCGAATACCTGCATGTGAATTCCCGCCTGTCGAGTGCGAAACGCGGTCGCGTATGTTATTGAGACCGCCGGTGATTGTTGGGCCGCCATGGTACGCGATGGGTGTAACGCTTTGAACGGGTATTTGCGCATTGACGAAGCCATTGCCGCCGCCGCAGAGCGCCTGGCGTCCGTCAGCGACTCTGCGCGGCTGGAAGCGGAGCTGCTCCTGGCACGCGCACTCGACGTGCCGCGGAGTTATCTCTATGCGCATCCGGACGACACGATGGATGCCGAGGCGCAGAAGCGCTTCGGCGAAACGGTCGGGCGTCGCGCCGCGGGTTTGCCGCTTGCCTACATCACCGGCACGCGGGAATTCTGGTCGATGGAACTGATGGTGAGCCGCGATACGCTGGTGCCTCGGCCGGAGACCGAACTCGTCGTCGAGCAGGCGCTGGCCAGGATGCCCCGGCGCGCAAAGATGCGCGTACTCGATCTCGGCACGGGGAGTGGCGCGATTGCGCTGGCACTCGCCCGCGAGCGCCCGAACTGCGACTTCGTCGCCACCGATGTGTCGCCCGCCGCGCTGGCAGTCGCTCGGGAGAACGCGCGGCAGCACGACCTGCCGAACGTCGAGTTCCGCAGCGGCAGCTGGTTCGAGCCGGTCAGGGGCGAGCGCTTCGACATCGTCGTATCCAATCCGCCCTACGTCTGCGAAACCGATCCGGCCCTTGCCGAGCTGTCCTTCGAGCCACGCGAGGCGCTGGCTTCCGGCGCGGACGGCCTCGATGCGCTACGCGTAATCGCCGAACACGCCGGCGCGGTTCTGCATGCCGGCGGCGCACTCGTGGTCGAGCACGGCGAGCAGCAGGGGGACGTTCTGTCCGGCCTGCTCGACGCACACGGTTGGACCGACATTCGTACCCGCACCGATTTCGCAGGCAAACCGCGGGTCACCGTCGCGACGCGATGATGGCGCCGGACCCTGGCAGAACGGTCGATCGAATGAACGTTATACTCGGCACCGAAAGACAATCGCGGAGCCCATCGTGATCACCATAAGGACCAGCCACGGCGACATCGTCATCGAACTGTTAGAGGAAACGGCGCCGGTTTCCTGCGCCAATTTCCTGCAGTACGTCGGCGACGGTTTCTACGACGGCACGGTTTTTCACCGGGTCATTCCAAATTTCATGATCCAGGGCGGCGGCCTCGATTCGGAACTGCAGCGCAAGCCGACGCGTGAGGCGATTCGCAACGAGGCGGCAAACGGGGAAAAAAACCTGCGCGGCACGCTTGCCATGGCGCGCACCGGGGAGGTGGACAGCGCGACGTCGCAGTTCTTCATCAACCTGCGCGACAACGCTTTCCTCGACCACGGCGACCGGGACTACGGGTACGCGGTTTTCGGCAAAGTTGCATCGGGCATGGACGTCGTCGACACGATCGCCGCACTACCGACCGAAACGCGACATGGACACCAGGACGTGCCGGTCGAAACCGTACGCATCGTCGAGGTGCTGAAAAACGAGTAGCGCTTTCGTGCTGCTCAGCGCGCCTTGCGCACGCAGAAAACCATCAGTACGAATACGAGCGCATAGATCGCGATTGCGACGTTCATGACCAGGTCGTAGTCGTCCGGGCGCACCAGCATCGCGGCCAGCGCCGGGCCGACGGCGCTGCCACCCGCGGTGAAAAATCCACCTGCGACGACGACGCTGCCGCCCGGATCGAGGCGTGCCTCGACCGCATGAAAATACGGCAGCCCGAATCCCCAGCCGATGCTGAGCAGACACATCGCGATGGCGTAGGTCTCTGTGCCTGTCGGGTGCTGCAGGTAGACGAGGGCCGCGATCGACAGGAACAGCGCTACTGCGAGCGGCAGGAGCTGGCCGAACCGGTTTGCAACCCAGACGACACCCAGCGCCGCTGCCATGCCGAGCAGCGTGGCGATGCCGAGGATCTCGCCGATGCGCTGGTCCGGCAGGCCGAACCCTACGCCGATGCGATCAGCATAGGTGAAGTGCATCAGGTTCGCGGCCTCGTACAGACCGATGCCGAACATCGCCAGTAGCGCAGCCGGGCGCAGAAGCATGTGCAGTTCGAGCGCCGAGTCGTCCGCTGCCGCCGCCCGGTCGAGGACGGAAGGCACCATCACCAGCACCAGCGCCGCGGCCGCAGCGAGCGTGATGTACATGCCCCCTGCGCCAATCGCCGGCAACACTTGTGGAAGAAGGTAAAGACCGAGCGCGCTGAAGCCGAACTGGAACATCATGAACACGCCGTACCCGCGTTCCGGTGCCGGCGACGCGGCGATCGTCGCCATCACCGCTGCGAACGCGGCAGCACCGCCCAGACCCGAAATCGCCCGAAGCGCCAGGAATAACGGCACCGGAATCGCATTGATGAACATCGACAGCGCATCGAACAGCAGCAGCGTCACGGTGCCCCATAGCGCAAGACGCCGCGGATTGAGATGGCGTATCCGCAGACCCACCGCGATGGCTGCGACCGCGTTGCCGGCAAAACCGACCGCCGCGACCCAGCCCGCGTCCGCCTCACTGAACCCGGCGTAATCTACGAGCGCGCCGACGATGGCCGGCAGCACCAGCAGCGGCAGCAGCGTGACGGAACCGAGCAGGGACAGCTGGATCAGTCGCAGCGCGTTCCACGGCATGTCGGGACCTGTCTCAAAGACGTGACGCCTATGCTACCTTTGAACGCCCGCTGACGCTTCGACATTCAATCGACATGAGCAAGATCACTTTTGCCGCGACGCAAATGGCGTGCACTGCGGATCGCGCTGCCAACATCGCGCTCGCCGAGGAACAGGTGCGCACGGCCGCCACGCAGGGCGCGCAGGTCATTCTGTTGCAGGAACTGTTCGAGACGCCATACTTCTGCAAGGATCAGGACAGCGCGTACTTCGACCTTGCACACGAATCGGCCGCAAACCCGCTCGTCGAGCACTTCTCGGCGCTGGCGCGTGAGCTGTCGGTGGTGCTGCCGATCAGCTTTTTCGAACGCGCGAACAACTCGTTTTTCAACTCGATCGCCATCGTCGATGCGGACGGCAGCGTTCTCGGTGTGTATCGCAAGTCGCATATCCCGAACTCGCCCGGCTACCAGGAGAAATACTATTTCAGCCCCGGCAACACGGGTTTCCGCACCTGGCGCACGCGCTACGCCAACATCGGCGTCGCAATCTGCTGGGACCAGTGGTTTCCCGAGGCAGCGCGCAGCATGGTGCTGCAGGGCGCCGAAGTGCTGCTGTATCCGACCGCGATCGGATCAGAGCCAGGTTATCCCGATCTCGATTCCTGCGGCCACTGGCAGCGCGTCATGCAGGGGCACTCCGCGGCCAATTGTGTACCGGTCGTGGCGTCGAACCGTATCGGCCTGGAGAAAGGCGAATCCTGCGACGTGACGTTTTACGGTAGCTCGTTCATTACCGACCACACCGGTGAAAAACTCGTCGAATCGGACCGCACGAGCCACGACGTCATCACCGCCGCGCTCGATCTCGAAACGATGCGGCGCGAGCGCGTAGCCTGGGGACTGTTCCGCGATCGCCGGCCGGCTCGATCTCGACGGACGCACCGCGACCGCATGAGTGCAGAGGACTTCCCGACCGCGACAGCGGCGGGCTTTTCGATGCCGGCCGAGTGGGAACCCCACAGTCGTTGCTGGATGGCCTGGCCGTGTCGCAGAGAACTCTGGGAGGACAGGCTCGACGCCACACAACGGGCTTACGCGAATGTCGCCAATGCGATTGCGCAGTTCGAGCCGGTCAGTATGTGCTGCCCGCCCGCAGGCCTGGACCGGGCGCGACAGCTGTTGAGCGCCGGGGTCTCCGTGCTCGCGGTGGATCTCGACGATTCCTGGGCGCGCGACAACGGGCCGAACTTCGTCACCAGCGACGGCGGCGAACTCGCCGCGTCGATATTTCACTTCAACGCGTGGGGAAAAAAGTACCCGACCTGGCGCAGGGACGCGGCGCTCGGCCATCGCATCGCAGAGTATCTCGGCATTCGCACGTTTACCGCGCCGGTGTTCATGGAAGGCGGCGGGATCAACACCGACGGCGCCGGCACGCTGCTGACCACGGAGCAGTGCGTGCTGAACGGGAATCGCAATCCCGGGCTCGACAAAACCGAGGCCGAGCGAATCTTCCACGATGCGCTGGGCGTGACGAAGGTGATCTGGTTGCCCGGCGACCCGCAGGACAAGGAGACGGACGGCCATGTCGATGGCATTGCCTGCTTTACCGAACCGGGCAAGGTGCTGGTCGAACGCTGCCCCGCCAAAGAAACAGAGCGTCACGACAACATGCAGGCAAACCTAGAGGCTATCCGGGGGAAGAGCGACGCAAAGGGC
>CALKYK010000160.1 GCA_938003715.1 uncultured Gammaproteobacteria bacterium | reverse complement strand
ACTTCGGCCTCGCCGGTACCGATGCCGTCGACAACCAGGAAGTGATCCCGTTTTTCCAGCCCGATCGGGAAGCGTTCCTCGAATACGACATCGCGAGGATGATCAGCACGCTGGCGAACCCGGAGCGCACCGTGATCGGTCTCGTCTCCGGCATCCAGATGTCCGGCAGCTTCGACCCGCAGACGCAGCGCATGCGCCAGCCGTGGGTCGTCTACCAGCAGGCGAGTCAGCTGTTCGAGATCCGCAATCTCGGCACGAGCATCGACGCGATCGACGACGAGGTGGGGCTGCTGTGGATCGTGCAGCCAAAGAGTCTCGACAACCAGACGCTGTACGCCATCGACCAGTTCGTGATGCGCGGCGGCCGCGCGCTGATCTTCGTCGACCCGGTCGCCGACAACGACCCGGTGTCCGCGGAGGGCATGCCGCAGGGCATGCCCCCAATGGGTCAGGGCTCGAACCTGCCGGCCCTGTTCGACGCCTGGGGGGTCGAGTTCAGCGCCGAGCAAGTCGTCGCCGATGCCGCGCTCGCGCTTCAGATCACAGGTATGGATCGCCGCCCGGTTCGGCACTACGGCTATCTCGGCGTCGGCGAAGCGTACATGAGCGACGACGACATCATCACCGCGGACCTGAACATGATTCACCTCGCGACCGCCGGCAGCCTCAGGGCGCGGGAGGATGCGCCGGCCAGTTTCGAGCCGCTGCTTACTTCGAGCGCGAACTCGCAGATGATGCCGGCGACGCGCTTCAGCTTCGTGCCCGATCCCTCGGCACTGCAGGACGGCTTCGTCGCGAGCGGTGAGGAGAAGGTCCTGGCCGCGCGCCTGTCCGGCACCCTGCCGAGCGCGTTCCCGAACGGTCCGCCCCCGGACTCGGTCAGCGCCGCGGATGGAGACGCACCGGATCCCGCGGGAGATGACGATGCATCTCGCGAACATCTCGCCGAGTCGTCCGAACCCGCCAATGTGATCGTCGTCGCCGATGTCGACATGCTGAGCGACCCGCTGTGGGTGCAGGTGCAGAATTTCTTCGGCCAGCAGATCGCGAACGCGTTCGCCAGCAACGGCGCCTTCGTCATCAACGCGCTGGAAAACCTGGCCGGCAGCTCCGAGCTGATTGGCGTGCGCAGCCGCGCCAGCTTCACGCGGCCGTTCACCCGCGTCGAGGCGCTGCGCGCAGACGCCGAGGCCCGCTTTCGCGCCACCGAGGAGCGCCTGCAGCGTGAACTGGACGAAACGGAGCGGCGCCTGGGCGAGCTGCAGTCGGCCCGCGAGGACACCGGCAACATCCTGCTGACGCCGGAACAGCAGGCCGAGATCGACCGCTTCATCGACCAGCGGGCGTCGATCCGGCAGGAGCTGCGCGCGGTGCAGCGCGGGCTGGATCGCGACATCGACCGCCTGGGTACGGTGCTGAAGATCATCAACATCGCGCTGGTGCCGCTGCTGCTGACCGGGTTCGTGCTGGTCTATGTGTGGCGCCGTAATCGCAGGACGAAAGCATGAACTCGGGAACGCTGAAAAAGATCGGCGTGGTCACGGCGCTCCTGGTTGCCGTGCTGGTCGCGCTCGAAGTCGCCGACCGTCGCGGTGCGGGCGACGACGGCGAACTGCTGGTCGCGGATTTTCGCGAACACGCGAACGACGTCCGGCGCGTCACGGTCCGCCGTGCCGGCGACGACGGTTCCGTCGTCATCGAAAGGAACGACGACGGCTGGGCCGTGGTTTCCCGCGACGGGTATCCAGCGAACGTCGGCAAGGTGCGCGAGCTGCTGATCGCAATCGCCGATGCGCGCATTGTCGAAGCAAAGACTGCGAACCCGGAACTGCACGGGCGACTCGGCCTCGACGACCCCGACATGGAAAACAGCAAGGGCGTGCAGGTCGTCGCCGAGTCCGACGGCTACGAAACAGGCGTCGTGTTCGGCAACCGCGCGCAGGGCAGCTACCGCTATGCAAGGCTCGCCGGCGAACACCAGACGTATCTCGTCGATCAGGATCCCGACATTCCGGACGCCGCCGGCGAATGGCTCGTGCCGGACATCGTCGACATCGATTCGTCGCGTGTCCGGGCCGTCACGATCGCGCACCCGGACGGCGAGACGATTCACATCGGCAAGAGCGAGGAAGCGCAGACCGATTTCGACGTCGAGGACATTCCCGAAGGTCGCGAGCTCAGCTATTCGACGGTGGCGAACGGCATCGGCGGCGCACTGAACGCTCTCGAACTGGACGACGTGCGAAAGAATGTCGCGGCAGCGAACGCCGTCGTCACGACGTTCGAGACTTTCGACGGACTGACGATCAGCGTTTCGTCGATTGCCGACGGCGACGGCAACTGGATCACACTCGCCGCATCCGCGGCTCCCGCCGATGCAGGCGATGCTGCGGCGGACGCAGCAGCCGACGACGCCGAGGACGCCGATGAACCGACCGCGGCGGAGCAGGCGGCACAGATCAATGCGCTCGCCGACGGCTGGCAGTTCCGTGTTCCCGACTACAAGGCGAACCTGCTGAAGCGCCGCTGGGACGACATCCTGAAGGCGCCGCCGGACGACGAGTAACGCGGCGTTTGCAAATAAAAAAAGCCCCGCTTCGATGCGGGGCTTTTTTTTGCGCCAGAAGTGAGGCTGCCGCTCAGTTCGAGCGACGGCGCTCGATGCGCTGGCCGCGGTTGTCCATGCGCCGGTCGATGCGCTGGCCGCGGTTGTCGAGACGGCGGTCGATGCGGTCGCCGCGCTCGTCCAGGCGACGGTCGATGCGGTCGCCCCGGTTGTCGAGCCTGCGATCCACGCGATCACCGCGGTTGTCCAGACGCCGGTCGATGCGGTCGCCGCGATTGTCGAGGCGTCGGTCAACGCGATCACCACGATTGTCGAGGCGCCTGTCGATCCGGTCGCCACGTGCGTCCAGGCGGTCGGACAACCCGTCGCGCCCGGCATCGGCAGCGCGGTCGGACAGGTGGTCGCGACGACCGTTGACCCGATCGCCGCGCGCGTCCAGGCGGTCGTTCACCCGGTCGCCGCGCGAATCGAGGCGATCGTTGACCCGGTCACCGCGGGCATCGAGGCGGTCGTTGATGCGATCACCGCGGGCATCGAGCCGACCGTCGATACGGTCGCCCCGTGCGTCCAGGCGGTCATCCACCCGATCACCGCGCCGGTCCAGCCGGTCCTCGATGATGTCGCCTCGTCGGTCCCAGCGATTGTCCGCCTGGTCGCCCTGGGCCCACGCGCTGCTGCTCAATGCGACGGCGGCGATCCAGTAATTTGACGGAGACGGCGGCCCCCAAGACCTACACGCTGACAAGCCACGAAGGTTCGCCGATCTCGCCGACTATCTGAAATCGAAAACGGCGAAC
>CALKYK010000159.1 GCA_938003715.1 uncultured Gammaproteobacteria bacterium | reverse complement strand
TCGCGGTCGAGATGGTCGATCGGGGCGAGTTCGGTTGGCTCGGAATTAGCAGGTTTCATGACGCCTCCCTCGTCAGTGGTGGAAGCCTGTGATTATATCCAGTACAGCAATCGAAAGCAGAAACCAATCAGTAACTTACGATCCCACCGCAAGCGTATTTCCCGGCAAATCATCGAGTTTCAACGCTTGACGGCGCGCTCTTCGCCCCGCTCGTACAAACCGATGGCGAGCCTTTCCGAACGGGACAGTGACCGCTTCACCAGGAATACCGCACAGAAGACCGCAACGAACCAGTAGACGAGGATGATCGGCGAGGTGAAAGCAACGGCACGCTCGACGAGCGTCGAAATCGAACTGTCGCGCAGAACGTCAACGGGCGACGATGACGCCGCTTTTGCGAATTCGATGAGGACCCGGCTGATCGCTCCAAGCGCGCAGCCCAGGATCGTGTATACCGCCGCGACCACCGCAAACTTCGTCGAGATGCCGCGCCCGAGAAACTGCATCGACAAGCCGACGACGATCCCGATTGCTGCCGCCGCGAAGCCGTAGGTGAAAGGCCACCTGGCGACGGTGATGCCGTAAGCGACAGCGGCAAGAACGGCTGCCACGGCACCCGCGATCACGGCGGCGGCAAAGTTCTGTTCGGAGACCAGCCTGGCCGCAATTGCAAAGTGCTGCTGTTTCTCCTCGTTATCCATGTGTCCGCCCGTTACGGCGGCACCGGCGCCTGGACCCGCTCGATGAAAAGCTCGATGAATCGCGGCCAGTCGAGGTCGTACTGCACGTTCATCTGCTGTGCGCCCTCCGCGCCGGGCCAGATCTCGCGTCCGCCGACCGAGGTGCCGTAGCTGATGCCATGGTCGATGTCGACGTCGACGTAGAGGCGTTCGCTCGTAACCAGTGTCGCGTCGATCAGGCTCGCAACGGCGATCTGGTCGTACATGTACCAGGAGCGGTCCGGCTCCGTCTCGAAGCGACGTCCGAGGGTCTCGCGGAGCAGCGCCGTCAGGGGATTGTCGACGGCGACGATCCGGTCGTACCAGTCCTTCGTCAGCGCAGACTTGCGAGAAACGTTCAGCGGCGACAGTTCGATCGGAATACCGGAGCGCAGCGTGACGTAAGCCGCCTCCGGGTCGACCCAGAAATTGAACTCGGCGTTCGGCGTGACGTTGCCGGCGCCGTCGGGCAGCGTGGCAACGGCGCCGCCCATGATGACGAGCCGGTGAACTTTGCTCGCGAAATCGGGTTTTGCACGGATCGCCTGCGCGATATTGGTCAGCGGCCCGATAGCGACCAGCGTCACCTCGCCGGGGCGCGCCATCACGGTGTCGACGATGAAGGTCACCGCGGTTTCGGGCTCGGCGCGTTTGCGCGCAAAACCGCCGGGCGGCTCGGGCGGTGGCTCGTCGTCGTACCAGCGGCCGTACTTGCGAACGGCAAAGTCGCTTTTTGCGTGCACCAGCGGCATGTCGGCGCCGACGTGGACCGGGATGTCCGGCCGTCCCGCGATTTCCAGCATGCGCAACACGTCCGATGTTGCGCGCTCGACGCTCTCGTTGCCCATCACGGTCGTGACGCCGAGGATGTCCAGCTCCGGCGACTGCAGCGCGAGCATGAGTGCCATACTGTCGTCGTGCGGCGGCATGACGAAGTCGGTGTCGAAAATGATCGGGATTCTGTCCTGGCCGAACGCAGCGCCGGAAACGAGCCAGGCAAACGCGAGCATGATCATCATTCGCTGCATCGTCAGGATCCTTGTCACTGTCAATTGCCGGATGCGAACGGTAGAGTATATCGGCTTTCGTCAATCGCCGAAGCGGGTCGGCCAAGAGAACAAGAATAGTGAAAAAAGCACCAGCATCCTTACTGTACCTCGCCTGCGTACTTATGCTCGTGTCGTGCAGCGATGCGCCGCAGCAAGGCGAGTCGTCCGTGACGCGACCCATGGTGGCGCTGATCATGAAGTCGCTGGCGAACGAGTTCTTCGTCACGATGGCCGACGGCGCGCGTGCCCACCAGGCAGAGCACGCCGAGCGCTACGACCTGATCGTCAACGGCATACGCAATGAAACCGATCTCGCCCAGCAGGTCGCGTTGATCGACCAGATGATCGCGCGCGGCGTCGATGCGATCGTCATCGCGCCCGCCGATTCGAGGGCAATCGTTCCCTCGCTGGCCCGCGCCGCACGTGCGGGTATCGTGGTGGTCAACATCGACAACCGCCTCGATGCAAACGTCGTCGCCGAGCATGAGCTGCGGATTCCGTTCGTCGGGCCGGACAACTACAGCGGCGCCGAGATGGTCGGTGCCTACCTGGCCGAGCACCTCCAGCCGGGCCAGAAGGTAGCGATACTGGAAGGTGTCACGACCGCCTACAACTCGCAGCAGCGAACGAACGGCTTCGAACAGGCCATGGCGGACGCCGGGCTGCCGGTCGTTGCGAGCCAGAGCGCGCAATGGGACCAGACGCTGGCCGTGACGGTGGCTTCGGGCATTCTCGTCCAGCATCCGGACATTGCCGCGATACTGTGCGCGAACGACAACATGGCGCTCGGTGCCGTCGCGGCCATTCGGCAGGCCGGCATGAGCGAGCAGGTGGACGTCGTCGGTTTCGACAATATTTCGGCGGTGCAGGACCTGGTGCGCGAGGGACGCATCCTCGCCACAGCCGATCAGCACGCCGACCTGCTCGCCGTCTACGGCATCGAGGTGGCGCTCGACATCGTCGAAAACGATGCCGCCGCCGAGGACGTGTCGACGCCGGTCGATCTCGTAACGGCCGAAACGCTCGATTGAAGTAAGCAGAGATGCAAGGCGAACGGCTCAGCGTCGCGGACCTCGACAAGTCGTACGCGGTGCCGGTGCTGAAATCCGTCTCGCTGTCGGTAACGCGCGGCGAAATTCTCGGGCTCGTCGGGGAAAACGGTGCCGGCAAGACGACGCTCGTCAATATCCTGACCGGGATGACCGGCGCGGACGCCGGCGCGATGTTTGTCGACGGCATCCGCTACGCGCCGCGCGATGTGCGCGATGCCCTTGCGGCTGGAATCGCCTGCGTGTCGCAGGAGCTCTGCACGGTGGAAACCCTGTCGGTCGCGGAAAACCTCGCGCTGCACGCGCTGCCGGCAAAAGTCGGCAGAATCGACCGGCGGCGGCTGAGAAAAACGGCCGAGGAGCTGCTGACCTATGTCGGCCTCGAGAACGTTGCGGCGGATTCGCCGGCCGCCCGGCTCTCGCTTGCGGAGCGTCAGCTGCTCGAGCTCGCAAAGGCGCTGAACGGCAGCTGCCGCGTGCTGATACTCGACGAACCGACGTCCGCGCTCGCAGCACAGCAGGCGGAGCGGCTGCACGACATCCTGCGCGAAAAAGCGTCGCAGGGCACCGCGATCATCTACATCAGTCACCGCCTGCACGACGTGCTGGACGTTGCCGGGCGCGTCGCCGTGCTCCGCGACGGCGCCGTCGTCGCCGAGAGCAATGCGAGCGAGACGTCGGTGCCGGAATTGATCCGGCAGATGACCGGCCGGGAGCCGGGTACACGCCGGCGGTCGATGCGTCGCCCGGCGCAACCGGCGGACGCGACTGGCACCGAGCGAATGACGACCCGGGACCTGCCCGAACCGCTCACGCTGTCGTGCCGGCACGGGGAAATCGTCGGCCTGGCGGGGCTCGCCGGCGCCGGGCGCAGCGAGCTCCTGCAGGCGCTGTTCGGGCTCGTGCCGTTGACGGGCGGGCGGCGCTTCCGCGGTGGGCATAGGGAATCGGAAATCGAGAATCCGGCGCAGGCCGTGCGGCTCGGCATCGGCCTGGTCGACGAGGATCGGAAAGCGACCGGCATCTTCGCCGGGCAGCCGGTGCTGACGAACGTGACGCTGCCGGGGATTCGTCGACACGCGGGACGTTGGGGAACGATCGACCGTGCGGCCGAAGCCGTGCAGGGGTCGCGACTCATCGCCGAACTCGCCATTCGCTGTCGCGGCCCGGCCCAGGACATTGCCGAGCTGAGCGGCGGCAACCAGCAAAAGGCGCTGCTCGCGCGCTGGCTGCATGCCGGCACGGAGGTGTTCCTTCTGGACGAGCCGACCCGCGGCGTGGACGTCGGTACGAAGGCGACGATACACGCGCTGCTCGACGACCTGCGCGCGGCGGGCAAAGCGCTGCTCGTGGCGTCGAGCGAAATCGACGAGCTGATGGCGGTTTGCGATCGCATCGTCGTGCTCTCGAAGTGCCGCATCGTGGCCGAGTTCCAGCCGCCCGACTGGAGCGAAGCGACGATTCTCGATGCAGCGTTTACCGGGCATCTCGTCGAACGCCGGACGGCGGCGGGCTGAGCATGCGGTTACTCGCCTTCATGCGCCGTCACACCGAGGAAAACTTCATCGTCGCAGCGCTGCTGCTGCTGATACTGTTTTTCGGCGCAACGGCCGACAACTTCTTTTCCGTCGTCACGCTGACCACGATCCTGAACCAGCTGCCCGCATTGACCGTGGTCACGGTCGGCATGACGCTGGTGCTGATCGTTGGCGGCATCGATCTCTCGGTGGGGTCCGTGCTCGGCTTCAGCGCCGCCGTCGTCGGTGTGGCCATGGTGTCGTTCGGGCTGCCGGTGCCGCTCGCGTGCCTGCTTGGGCTGGCGGCTGCGACCGCGTGCGGGTTGCTGAACGGAGCCCTCGTCGCCTACCTGTCGCTGCCCTCGTTCATCGTCACGCTCGGCATGCTGGAGATGGCGCGTGGGCTCGGCTACCTCGTGACCGATTCGCGGACGATGTACATCGGCGCCTCGATCCAGACGCTGGCGACGCCGCTGCCTGTTATCGGTGTCTCCGCTGCCCTGCTGGTAGCGCTGCTGCTGGTTTTCGCGGCTGCGTTTGCGCTGAACAGGACGGTGTTCGGCCGGCGGATCGTCGCGATAGGCACGAACGAACACGCGGCACGAATGTCAGGCATCGATGCCCGGCCGTACCGGCTGCTGGTGCTGGCGTTGTCGGGGCTGCTTGCCGGGCTCGGCGGCATCTTCAACGCCGCCTACCTCGGTTCCGCCGACCCGAATGCCGGAATCGGTCTCGAGCTGTCCGCAATCGCCGCTGCCGTTATCGGCGGCACCAGCCTGTTGGGCGGGCGCGGTTCGGTTGCCGGAGCATTTGGCGGCGTGCTGATCATATCCGTGTTGCAGAGCGGGCTGGCGCAGGTCGGTGTGTCCGAGCCGGGCAAGCGCCTGATAACCGGCGCGGTGATCGTGGTTGCGGTGCTTATCGACCGGTGGCGAGCGTCGGCTGTTGCAGCTGTTCCATCCGTTCCGGTGCGGAGCGATCCTCGAACCTGAGCACGCCGTCGTCGACCGGCCCCTCGCCGATAATCCTGCGGTCCAGCAGGTAGTTCTGCGTGTTGATCCACGGCGACCGGTCATCATTACTAAACAACAGGTGAATCCTGCGCTGGATACAGCCTGAGGCAAAATCCTCAATCCAGTAGCGGGCGGGCATGTCGGCATCGGAATCGCGCAGCCGCGGCACGGCGCGCCGCGAGCCGCTTTCGTCCATGTGCTTGATCACGCGGCAGGCGAATTCCGCAGTCAGGTCGGCTTTCAGCGTCCACGAGGCGTTGATGTAGCCGAACGTCGACACCAGGTTCGGCACGTCGGAAAACATCATGGCCTTGTAGGAAAAGGACTTCGCGAAGTCGACGCGGCGGCCGTCGACGGTAAAGCGGGCATCGCCGAGCACGCAAAGTTCGAGGCCGGTCGCCGTGACGATGATGTCGGCATCGAGATGTTCGCCCGATGCGAGACGAACGCCGCTCTCGGTGAACGCGTCGACCTGTCCGGTCGAAATCGATGCCGAGCCGTTACGCACCGCCTCGAAAAAGTCGGCGTTCGGCACCAGGAACAGGCGCTGGTCCCAGGGATCGTAGGTGGGCACGAAGTCGCGGTCGAAGTGCGGATAGTCGTCTAACTCCTTGCGCGCCATTTTCAGGAGCTTCCTTCGGACCTTGTGCGGCGCGGTGCGCGAGCGGCGGTAGATGAAGTGCTGGAAGCGAATGTTCTTCCAGCGGGTGGCCGCATAGGCAAGCTTTTCAGGGAGGATTCTGCGCAGCAGGTTCGCGATCCAGTCCGTGTCCGGCAGCGCGGCCATCCAGGTCGGCGAGCGCTGCAGCATGACGACGTGCTTCGCCGTCTTCGCCATCTCGGGAATCAGCGTCACGGCCGTCGCACCGGAGCCCACGACGACGACGCGCTTGTCCCGGTAGTCGAGGTCTTCCGGCCACGACTGCGGATGGACGATCGTGCCGCGAAACCGCTCCGTCCCGCTGAATTCAGGCAGGTAGCCGCGATCGTAGCGGTAGTAGCCGGAGCACATCAGCAGGAACCTGCAGCGAACCGTTACGTTCGTCTCGCTCGACAGGTC
>CALKYK010000158.1 GCA_938003715.1 uncultured Gammaproteobacteria bacterium | reverse complement strand
CCGCGGTCATCGCGTGGTCAGCGAGCGGCAGCGGCATGCCGAGCTGTTCGAGCAGATCGCCGCTGCCCGACTCCGACGAGCTCCCGCGCTTGCCGTGCTTGACGACGCGCGCGCCGGCCGCGGCCGCAAGCAGCCCGGTGCCGGTAGACAGGTTCAGACTCCCGGAGCCGTCGCCGCCGGTGCCGACCGTGTCGACGGTGGGCGCGCCGTCCGCGATCGGCGGATCGACCGCGAGGTCCCGCATCGCGGTCGCGAAGCCGCGAGTCGCCGCCGCCGGCCCGCCCTTGGCGCGCCACCCGGCGAGCAGCGCGCCTCCCAGCGCCGCCGGCACCTCGCCGCCGGCGAGGTCCCGCATCAGGTCGGCGGCTTCCGCCTCGCTCATGGCGCCGCCGTCGAGCAACCGGTCCAGCAGCGATGAATATTGGCTGGTATCCATTTTTATTATTTCCGGTTCGTCTTGATGAAATTCGACATCAGCACGTCGCCTTCCGGCGTCAGCACGCTTTCCGGGTGGAACTGCACGCCGTCGATCGGCAATTCGCGGTGCCGCACGCCCATGATCTCACCGCGCTGCGTGGTCGCCGTGATTTCCAGCTCGTCGGGCAGCGTGTCCGTCGTCGCACACAGCGAATGGTAGCGGCCGGCTTCGAACGGCTGCGGCATGTTCTCGTACAGCGGGCTGTTCGCATGCGAAACGCGTGAGGTCTTGCCGTGCATCAGCCTGTCGGCGCGCACGATCTCGCCGCCGAAGTGCTGCACGATGCACTGGTGCCCGAGGCACACGCCGAGTATCGGCAAGGTGCCGGAGAACGCGCCGATCATCGCCAGCGAACGGCCCGCATCTCGCGGCCGCCCGGGACCGGGCGAGATCACCAGGTGTGTCGGCGCAAGCTTTTCCGCTTCGGTCACGCCAATCTTGTCGTTGCGGTAGACGAGCACCTCGGCGCCCTGTGCGGCAAACGCCTGCACCAGGTTGTAAGTGAACGAGTCGTAGTTGTCGATCAGCAGGATGCGCGCCGAACTCACAGCCCTTCTCCCGCGATCTCGAGCGCGCGCTTCAGGATCGCGCTTTTCGCCAGGACTTCGCGATACTCCTTCTTCGGCACGCTGTCGGCGACGATGCCGGCGCCCGCCTGGAAACTGTATTCGTCGCCGTTGAACACCAGCGTTCGTATCGTGATTGCCTGGTCCATGTCGCCCGCGGTGCCGAAGTAGCCTGCGGTACCGGCGTACAGGCCGCGGCCGGTGGTTTCCATCTCGTCGATGATCTGCATTGCGCGCACCTTCGGCGCGCCGACGAGCGTGCCCGCGGGAAAGCTCGCCGCGAACAGGTCGAACGCGTCGTACTCCGGCGCGAGTTCGCCCTGCACGCCGCTGACGATGTGCATGACGTGGCTGTAGCGCTCGATTGAACGATAGGGATCGACGCGAACGGTACCCGCTTTTGCAACGCGCCCGAGATCGTTGCGCGCGAGGTCTACGAGCATCACGTGCTCGGCGGATTCCTTCGGATCGGCCAGCAGGTCCTTTTCGTTCTGCTGGTCTTCCCCGGGCGTGCGGCCGCGCGGCAAGGTGCCGGCGATCGGCCGCAGCGAGGCGGTTCCGCCGTGCAGGCGCACCAGCGCTTCCGGCGACGAGCCCGCCACTTTCAGTTCGCCGAAATCGAAATAGAACATGTACGGCGACGGGTTCAGGAGACGCAGCGCGCGGTACACCTCGAACGGCTGCACGTCCGTGCGGCCGCTGAACAAAACCGAAATGACGATCTGGTAAATGTCGCCTGCCGCGATGTATTCCTTGCAGGCCTCGACCCGGTCGCAGTACTCGCGCTCGTTCATGCCGGCCTTCGGCACCGAGATGCGCGTGTCGCTGCTGCCGTTCGGGATTGCGCCACGCAGTAGCCGTATGACTTCACGCCGCAGGATCGCGCGATCTTCCTCCGGGCCGTCGTGCAGCAATGCCACGCGTCGGGTCAGGTGATCGAACACGAGCAGCGACGGCGTGGCGCAGAACGCGGCCTCGGGCAGCCCGTCGGGTGCGGGACGCGCGTTCGGCAAGTGCTCGAACAGCCGCACGACGTCGTAGCCCGACACGCCGACCAGCCCGCCCGTGAACGGCACCTCCGCAGTCGCCGGCTGCGGCGCCGGCGCCCGGTTCAGCGCATCACGCAGTGCGTCCACGTACTCGTCCTGCGAGGCCGGCCGGGGGCAGCGCTCGCCGTCGACGGTCAGGCCCGACGCATCCATTTCGAGCTCCAGCGCGTCGCCGAAGCCCAGGAACGAGTACCGCGCCAGTCGCTCCCCGCCCTCGACGCTTTCCAGCAGGAAGCGCGGATTGAGCGCACGAAGCTTCAGCCAGGCGGAAACCGGCGTGTCGAGGTCGGCAGCAATGTCGAATGGCGGTTGCATAAAAAAAGAAACCCATCCCCGTTTGCGCGCGGAGATGGGTTTACTTGTCGAATCCTTTGATTAAGGCGTCAGTAGGCCCCCCTCTCCTTCAAGGGTTGCCACCACCAGCTGTGAACGGCCCTGTGCATGGGGTCGAGTATCCCCGCCACCCGGGCGCCGGTCAAGCCGCGGTACTTCTCGGCGGGCAAGCCGCTCAAACCCGTCATTGCAAGGAGGCAGAAGGCCGACGAAGCAATCCAGCGCATCCCGATCGTTTAGCCGCGCCCTGCGGGAAGTCGTTTCGGGGTACGCCCTTGATACGTCCCTGTAGGCTCGTGGGTGTAAAGCGCTGTGATTGGCTTCGGACTGAAGATCAATCCGCACCGAGCGGAAGCTGATTTCCGCGCATCGCGGGCGGATTGCACCCCCGAAACGACCACCCCGCAAGCCGCGGCCACCCACTCCTGAGCGGAGGGGGTTCTGCTGTCGCTGGCACCTGCTGCAACGGGCGGCGGACATCGGGTGTGTCTTTCGACCGAGTTAAGGGCTTTTCGAGGAAG